>JACMPF010000194.1 GCA_014377665.1 Pedobacter sp.
CTTCAGTTCCCAATTAACAAAGCTTTATGGACCAGCTCCTTTGTCCTTTATGCAGGCGGTATAGCAACTATGATTCTGTCATTGTGCTATTGGATCATTGATGTCCAGCAATATACTAAGTTTACAAAACCTTTTGTTGTGTATGGTGTCAATGCCATTACCGTGTTTTTCGCTTCAGGATTAATCCCCAGAATCTTGAACATGATTTCATGGAAAGCAGCCGATGGTTCCCAACTGCAGCTTACCAACTATTTATATTCCGGATTAGAACACAACCTCTCCCCTTTAAATGCTTCATTGGCATGGGCAGTATGCTTTGTGCTTTTCTGGCTCGTGATTCTCTGGTTCATGTACAAGAAAAATATTATTATCAAGGTCTAAGCTAACGCTGAATACCAACAGGACCACTCGGCTCACTTTCATTTTTTAATCGGTCCAGAGCGGTAATAAGATAGTTGTAACGCTTTCCTATCTCTGCATTGGTATCGATGTAAGATGTGAATTCTTCAAAGCTTATTCTTAAGATGTTTTTAGGATTCAATATTCCAATCCCTTCTCCTTCTTCAAACCGATAGAGCACGTAACCTGATGCAGTCTCGCCATCGCTCGCTTTGATTGGCTTTATCCACTTTAAATGAACACCATCGGCCATTGCTTCAGCAGAAAACTGCTGGGGCGCATTAGGTACCACGTCATCCAGCCATGGCATTTGTGGCGGTAAAGCAGGGTATTTATATAGGTCATTCTTCAAAGAGTCACCAACTGCACGAGCGATGGTCGAAAAAGACTTAGAACTAAAATAAACACTGCCCTGCACTCTATTGTTATTTCGGATGTATCTTACCTGATCTGGGATCTGACTTGGGATACTCCAGGCCGCTTCAGATCGCTGGTTGACCAAATAAGCGGCTTGTCCAATATAAAGATGTCTTCCAAATGTGTTGTTACTCCACCAATCAACCAAGGTTCCAAATGGTGCAACCCGGCGAGAGAAACTGAAATAAATTTGTGGATTGATATAATCAACCCAGCCTTCTTGAACCCACTTTCTCGAGTCTGCAAAGAGCTCCGCATAATTGGATAAACCATTCGTAGCTGAACCAAGCGTATCCTCTGATTTATTTCTCCATATTCCAAAGGGACTGACACCGAATTTCACGTAGCTCTTATAAAAATGTATGCTGTCATCCAACTTTTTTATAAGCAGGTTAACATTGTTCCTCCTCCAGTCATTAATATCAGCAAACCCATCTGAATACTTATTGAAGGTTGCGGCATCATTGATCCGCTGACCTTCTACTTTATAGGGATAAAAGTAATCGTCAAAATGAATGCCATCAACGTCGTAGCCTTTCACTACATCGAGGATGACCTGAACAATATAGTCCCTAACTTCAGGTATACCTGGATCAAACTGCTTCTTACCGGCGTAAGTAAAAAACCATTCGGGGCGCTGTTTGGTCATATGGTTTGGGTGGGTAATTGCGTTTGCGCTCATTGTAGCGCGGTATGGGTTGAACCAGGCATGAAGCTCCATACCTCTGTAATGGGCCTCCTTAATCGCAAATTCTAAAGGATCATAACCTGGAGCAGGAGCCACTCCCTGTTTACCCATTAACCACTGACTCCAGGGCTCTCGTGATTTCGCATAGAAAGAATCGGCAGCAGGCCGAACCTGAAGCATAATGGCGTTCATACCATTTGCTTTGTGCCTTTCAAGCAATCCTATTAACTCTTGTTTTTGTTGATCTACGCTCAGTCCAGGTTTAGAAGGCCAGTCAATATTAGATACTGTTGCTACCCAGACACCTCTAAACTCTCGTTTTGGAGCAATTTTTGAGGTATTTTGAGCGAATGATGCAGACGGAATTATTAAACATAATAAAAGCCCATAGATGCCGGTTTTTAGCATTTTTAGTTGTTTTGTTTTGATAGAAAATTAAGTTTCACTTGTGTAGTCATGTATACATTGCGTACACATTTCCTAGCAAGTAAACGATTTTTTTCAAAGTCTCATATATAAACCTGTTTTTTTTTACCTTTTTGCATAATTTTAATTATGTTCGCGTTTTACCTAAAACGAAAAGATTTTAATAATGAATGATAAGACTGATTTAGTAAATAATGGTGACCGTAATAAGATCTATTTTCTTATTGTGGTTATTGCCGCGTTACTAGGTACAAATGCTTATCTTTTTTTCAAAGACAAACATGAAAGCCAGCGTTTTGTTAACGTTAATACTGAAAAAGACCGATTAGAACTAGAAGTTGAAAAAATTGAGGTTGAGCTCGACAAAGTAAATTCAATAAACGTATCATTAAATGATAAATTAATTGATGAGCAAAGAATGGCAAGAAAGAAAATAGCTCAACTTAAACAAGCACTCCAAAAAGGTCTATTAACTCAGGAAGAACTTGCAAATGTGCAAAACCAAGTAAGAGAACTTAGAGAATTTCTGCAGAATTATAACGAAGACATTATGAAGCTTAAGCGGGAGAACTTCCACCTTAAGTCAGAAATGGATAGTCTTGAGTCCTATGCCCTCACTACCAGCCATGAAGCTGAAGCGCTAGCAAAGCGAAATACAGAACTTAACGCTAAAATAAGGACTAGTGCTGCATTGAAAGCCTCGAATATTGTTGTGACGGCTTTTAAAATTAAAAGCAGCGGTAAAAACGTGGAAGTTACTAAAGCTAATACCACAAAAAAGCTTACAGTTACCTTTGAGATAGTGCCCAATCAGCTTGCTGCGAAGGACTACCATCAAATATATTTAAGAATATTCAATCCTTCAGGTAACTTAATTGCGGACGATGCGAACATGTTTGAAGCAGATGGTCAGGAAATGCAATTTACGATCGCTACATCCATTTCTTTCAATGACGACAATACTGCCTATAAAATGGACTGGATAAATCCAGGGCCATTCGTGAAAGGTGTGTACGCCATCATCTTGTATGCAGACGGCTACACAATGGGCCGTGCGTCAATCGATTTAAGATAAGGGACAAGTCAAATAAAACGTTGTACCAACATTCATGACAGATTTGAATGAAACTGACCCCCCCGCATTTTCGACTGCTTGCTTAACAAACGCCAACCCAAGACCAGTTCCTGAAGACTTAGTAGTAAAGTTTGGAACAAAGATTTTTGTGTGAAGTGGCTGCTCTATACCCTTTCCATTGTCTTCTACTTCGATGTAGACCTGTTGTTGATCGCTATTGATAGTGATCTTGATCAAAGACTTTTGATTGTCTTTAGAGGCCTCTATGGCATTTTTAAGGAGATTATTGAATGTTCTTAGCAGTTGATCCTTATCACCCTGTATATTAATATCTCCCCTAGCATGATTTAAGATATAAATTTCTACTTGCTCACTATTAGTAAATACATTTCTTGCTTGATTGATGATTGGAAGCAACGAAAGCCTTTCTAACTTGGTATCAGGCATTTTAGCGAAGTTCGAAAACTCAGATGCAATAGTCGATAAACTATCTATTTGTTCTATAAAGGATTTATTGAAGCGCTCGAACTTGGATTCAAAATTTGGATCCTTCTCTTTCCAGGATTTTTCTAATAGCTGGACACCTAGCTTAAGTGGAGTCAGTGGGTTTTTTATTTCATGAGCAACTTGCTTTGCCATCTCTCTCCAAGCACTCTCCCGTTCTGACTTGGCCAACTTGATCGCACTTTCTTCCAATGCTGCAATCACCTTATTATACTCGCGAATTAAGGATCCAATTTCATCATGTCTCGACCATTGTATTGGTTGATTTTTCTGACCAAGTTTAGTCTTACGGATACTTTCCTGAATGAAGGTAAGGGGACTAGTGATCTGATTTGCAAGAAAAACTGCCAAAATTCCGATCCCCACAAACACTAAAGCATAGATATTAATCAATGTGTTAATGAAGATACCTATCTTGTTCTGGTAGTCCGCTTCATTTGCATAATAGGGAACACCTATATAACCAACTGTCTGATTTTGGGAATTTCGAATGGGCGCATACGCTGCTGAATAAATGAAAGACCCTATTTTTTCACCATAATTGATAAATTCTGATTTTTGCAGTTTACTTAGACTTATGAAAGCAACTGCCCCCATTCTCCTGTTTATTATCCCAAGATCAAACATCTTGGGCAGGGATGTGTAAAGCAGACCGCCATCTTTGTCATACAGATTCAGATAGGCCGCATTAATATCAGCGAATTGGTTGAAGTCATTGATCGAATTGTCCGAAACTCGAGGGATGCCGCTAACTGAAATTTGCTTCTCATAAGACTGCTGAACCTTTCTTATTTTGTCTTTAATAAAATTGTCCTGCTGAATTCGGTATTCTTTACTGATGTAAAAATAAGTTGCCCATCCTACAATTAATAAGGTTGCCACCACAGATAATACTATGGAAAACTGAATCCTTGTTTTATAAAGTATTTTGTTGGCATTGATCATCAGCGACCTGTTAATATTAAACCATCCACCCCAACTTTCATCAATGTTCTTTAAAAGCCAAATCATGGTGTAAAGCAGCACAGAGAATATTATGAAAACTAAGAAGAAGAATGATAATGTTGCAAGCAGCATAATACTGGAAACATTTTCTTTACTGATCACAACAAGCTTGGACTTTATCGGAGCATAAACGAGATGAGAATAGTTGGAGGTATCGTTATAAAAAAAGGTCTTCTTTAATTTTGAGCTATATTCTGCACTGGAAATTTTATAGGTGTAGGTACCAGACTGGCTTTCCAGCTTGCCATCTTTATAAAACGCAATAGAATAATTGCTATAATCGTTGTCGTTCTTTATCATCTTATCGACTAGGATTTCTGGAAGTTGACCCTTGTAATTATAAGATTGTGATTTGAGTTCGATTACTAGTGTACCAAGATTTCTTGGGCCCTCATAGATAGGAATGATGCCGAAATAATTCTGATATCCAAATGTGTCATTTAATCGATAAAAAAAGTTTGATTCTGAGATTTTAATTGAGCCTGCTTGTACAAGCTTTTTAAAATAAGATAGAGGAAGCGTTTCTTGTATGGCAGTTGATGAATCAAGGCTATTGTAAACAAATACATTATATTCAAATCGAGGCAAAAAATTATTCAAGTATTGCTTGTCAATGTTCTTCCTAAGTTCTAGAACACTATTTAGGGCGGGCCGCTTAAAATAGTTCAGCACAAAATTATTTGATAATATTCCACTTTCCAGATTCTCGATTGTACTAATTACGGAAATATCATCTGGTGCAACCAGTTTTTGACCTATTGCTATGCGCTTGTCCTTCTCTTTGTCATCGATAAACTGTTGGTATTTAAGCGATGATATCGAAGCCAAACAGAAGAACAATGCCGCAAAAACACTTATGGAAAACTTGTTTTCTCTGACATAAAAATTCCAGCCTATGATGAAGATGAAAAAAGCGTACAAAACAAAGAAAATTGTAAATCCCGCTTGAAGTCTAAAAAAGAAGTATGCCAAAAAAACAGAGAAGAAAAGTAATAGACGCTCCCTATTGGTTACACTAAGCTGCAGCGTAATTTGCATAAAAACGCTTGCAATGATATAAATATTGAACCAAACGAGACAAAGAATCACAATACTAACCCAGCTGATCCAACCGAGGTTGACAATGTTTGTGATGTCAAAATTGATCTTAGAATTTTCTATCAACCCAAGAAAGGTCTGATCAAACAGAAAAGCCAAGAGGCCAAAAACAATTAAGAGCGCAAATTGAAAGATCAACCCTCCCACTTTATTGCTAGACAGCCAACGAGGAAGACTATACTTACTAGCGTAAGTAAATATGAATAGTACGACCCATGATATGGCTATCACATTAAGTAAAAAGTCTCCCAGTGAGGGCAGAAAAAAACTTTCTGCATATACACTTGGATTAAACATTGACAGCTCAAACTGTTGGTTGAACCATCCATATTCTAGATCAGTGATTCGAATGGTAAAAAAAAATAAAGCGATTAGCGCCGTCGCAGCGATAAGATTTCCACGCTTAGCAAGCCAGGAACAAAAAGAATTAAAAAATAAACAAAAGCTAAAAAGGCCAATTACCCACAGCCAGATTTCGATGCTGGCATAGATACTTTTAGAATAGCCTTGTTTTAGTTTTACTTCAAAAAGGACTTTGCCAGCCAAATTAACTATGGGAGATACCTCGTAGTCAGCAAAAGTAGCCCGGGCTAACGAATTGTCATCCAGCAAATAATTGGAAATTCCATTCTCCAGGTATTGGTTTTGTATGGTATACTGGGTTTCTACCTGAATTAAAAAGAAGATGGTTTCATCATCAATAGTTTTTTTAATTACCTCGTACCAGCCATTGTTGAACTGTAGAAAAGAGGAGCCTTCTTTAATCAGTTCTGGATTTGAGGGGATTGCTTTAATTGAGCTCCAAAACTTAAGTTCATCACCCTCATACGTCAAAATATTTATACCAAGATCACGATACTTAGCAACGAACGCAAGTCCAAGTTCCTCATTTTTATGAAACTTACTTGCATTTTTCAGCTCATTCTTATTGGAAAGAAATCGGTAAACATCCCTTTCTTTTTGAGCCAGATTTGACTGAAGACTTGTCGCTTCGTAACGGAGTAACTCTTTTTTTGTTATGGAGTGCCTCAAAGAAACAGCTGTTATAATGCAGCAGGCGCCTAATATTAATAAAAGAAATCTTATTTTACTTCCTATACTCACGCCGCTATATTTAAGTTGCCGCTAACTAGACTAAACCGCAGCTATAGTAGCTGAACTCGTTGGCATTGTTCGGTTAACCTTTTTTACGAGGCCCTGTAAAACATTTCCAGGGCCTACCTCAACAAACTCTGTAGCTCCATCCGCAATCATTTGTTCCATTGCCTGCGTCCACTTTACTGCACCTGTAAGTTGGGTTATTAGGTTTTCTTTAATTTTTTGTGGGTCACTGTTTGCTTCTGGGAATACGTTTTGGTAAATCGGACAGATTGGAGGCAATACGGACACCTTCTCAATGGCTGCCTTAAGCTCAACTCTTGCAGGTTCCATTAAAGGTGAATGGAAAGCGCCCCCTACATTTAATTTCAATGCGCGTTTGGCACCAGCGGCAGTTAATTCTTCGCAAGCTTTGTCTACACCTGCAATACTTCCAGAAATAACGATCTGACCAGGGCAATTGTAATTGGCCGCGACAACAATCTCATCAATACCACTACATATATCTTCAACGACGTTATCTGAGAGCCCTAGAATGGCAGCCATGGTAGATGGCTGTACTTGACATGCCTTTTGCATCGCGTTAGCTCTTGTGATCACTAACCTCAATCCGTCCTCAAATGATAATGCAGACGCAGCAACTAATGCAGAAAACTCACCTAAAGAGTGTCCAGCAACCATATCTGGCATAAAACTATCTCCAAGCGTTTTTGCCAAAATAACCGAATGTAAGAATATAGCTGGTTGTGTAACATTAGTTTCTTTTAGCTGTTCCTCCGTACCTGAAAACATAATGTCGCTGATTCTAAAACCAATAATCTCATTTGCCCGCTCAAACATTTGCTTTGCTATTGGATTTTCATACAACTCAATTCCCATTCCTGAAAATTGAGCACCCTGCCCCGGAAATATATATGCTTTCATAGTATCTCTAATGTTAATGTAGGTTGGCCGTAATCAGCCTTAAAAATTCTGCCCTTGTTCTATCTTTAGCAAACTCGCCAGTAAAAGCAGAAGTTGTGGTTACCGAATTCTGCTTTTGTATGCCTCGCATTGCCATGCATAGATGTTTACACTCAATTACAACTGCCACACCAGCGGGCCGCAATGTATCTTGAATACAATCTCTGATCTCATTTGTAAGTCGCTCTTGTACCTGCAAACGCCTGGAAAAGGCGTCAACTACACGTGGGATTTTACTTAGGCCTACAATGTGGCCATTTGGGATATAGGCAATGTGGGCTTTGCCAAAAAAAGGAAGCATATGGTGTTCACACATAGAATACACTTCAATATCTTTTACAACAACCATCTGACTATAATCCTCCTTAAACATTGCGCTACGAAGAATTTCTGAAGGATTCAGGTCGTATCCGTGAGTAAGGTATTGGAATGCCTTTGCCACGCGCTCAGGAGTTTTCAACAGGCCTTCCCTTTCAGGATCCTCACCAAGTTGAGTTAGAATGTCTTTATAATGATGCGCTATAGACTCAGTTTTTACTGCATTGTAACGGTCTATCTTAATATATCCGTCCTTCTCATCGTCTAAATGTTCCATTTGATTCATAAGATTTTTGTTAACCGAAGTACTCTACAAAGTTATTTTCGGTTTCATAAATTTTAATGCAATGTAGTTGTGCGTCAGACTCAGCAATCAACGGCTCAATTTGCTCCCATATCGCTACAGCAAGATTCTCGGTAGAAGCTAATTTACCCTTCATAAAATCAACATCAAGATTTAAATTTCTATGGTCGATTTTATCTACTACAGATGTATTCATAATGTCTTTAAGCCACTTTAAATCTACCAAGAATCCGGTCTCTGGACTTATTTCCCCTTTTACAGTTACGTAAAGCTGGTAGTTGTGCCCATGCCAGTTGGGATTTGCACACTTTCCAAAAACTGCTGTGTTTTCTTCTTCTGTCCAATCTGGTCGCGACAATTTATGGGCGGCATTGAAAGATGCCTTTCTAGTTATATATATCATGGCAGTTTATATTATTGACAAACTTAGATAAAAGTTTGCTAAATTCATGCCCTAAAGGTTTCCCCTCAATGAAAATCCTCCTTGTTGCCGCAACCCGGGCAGAAATATCAATACTTATAGGAAAATTTAATTTTCCGGATGGTGACTTTATACAATCAGAGAATTTTGACCTACTGATCACCGGTGTAGGTATGACCGCAACAGCGTTTGCACTCGGACAAAACCTTTCTCATAAATATGGTCTTGTATTGAATCTTGGTATTGCAGGGAGCTTTAATAAGAAGATTCCGCTGGGGACTTTACTAAACATCAATTCAGATGAATTCTCGGAGTTGGGTGCCGAGGATGATGTTGAATTCTTGACTATTGAACAACTTGGCTTTGGAAGGGGGGTTTATAATACTGTGAATAATCTTCTTGACGATCGATTTGAAAACATAAAAAAAGTGAAGGGCATCACAGTAAACATGGTTCATGGCAAAAAAGGTAGTATCGATAAGATCGTTAAGCGCTTAAATCCAACAACAGAAAGTATGGAAGGAGCCGCTGTGCTTTACTGTTGTGAGCAGCTAGCCATTCCTTGCCTTCAGATCAGAAGTATTTCTAATTATGTCGAACCCAGAAACAAAGAAAATTGGAACATAGGGCTTGCAATTGCCAACCTGAATAAATGGGCAATTGACTTTTTGACAAATGGGTAACTAAGCAGTTTCCGGTTGTAACTACCTTTATGCTATGAAACTTACACTTGGCTTTTCCCCATGCCCCAATGACACATTTATCTTTGATGCATTAATCCATCATAAAATTGACACGGAAGGAATAGAGTTTGAAGTGTTCTTTGAGGATGTCGAAACGCTAAATCAAAAGGCACTCAAAGCTGAACTCGACATCACTAAGTTAAGTTTTTATGCCTACACTTATGTGCATGAACAATATGTGATCCTGGATGCAGGTAGCGCTCTTGGGTTCGGAGTCGGGCCCTTATTGATCTGCAAAAATCAAGACCTGGCAAACAAGCTTGATCCCGAATTATTAGTTGGAATTCCAGGCGTGTACACCACGGCCAACTTTTTACTAGGCATCGCCTATCCACAACTTGGGAATAAAAAGGTATTGCTATTTTCGGATATTGAGTCTTCTCTGCTCGATGATAAAATAGAT
Organism: Pedobacter sp.; assembly: GCA_014377665.1. GTDB lineage: Bacteria > Bacteroidota > Bacteroidia > Sphingobacteriales > Sphingobacteriaceae > Pedobacter. The sequence goes on from JACMPF010000194.1 coordinate 9,863, forward strand.
ATCGGACTCATTATTCACGAAAACAGATTCACATACGAAGGGAAGGGATTACATAAAATTATTGACCTGGGAAGTTATTGGGAAACATTAACCGGATGTGCCATACCCTTAGGAGGAATAGTAATTAACAGGTCCTTAGAGCCGAAAGTCCAACATAAAGTAAACCGTCTCATCAGAAAATCAGTGGAATATGCTTTCGCAAATCCTAAATCCTGTCTTGATTTTATAAAAAGTAATGCACAAGAAATGAATGAGGAGGTAATGTATAAGCATATTGACCTTTACGTCAACGATTATTCTATTAATTTAGGAATGGAAGGGAGAAAAGCCATTAACGTAATGTTTAAAATGGCCGCACAAAAGGGAATTATTGCACCTTTAAAAACAGACATTTTTCTCATGCCATTATCTTAATTACAAGGCCCGTCTGGAATCTCTTTCGTTATTTTCAACACTTTGGTTACCACCATTGTAGAATCAAAATCGGCTGAAACCATTAAGCGATCTGATTTTATTAAATGGCATTCCACTTCAATATAGACAGGTTCATATGGCTTTTCGAAATTAAAATTGCTATAGGCAAGTTCAAGAGTTTTCGCACTGTCGGCTACCCAGTATTCCTTCCCTTCTTCGCAATCTGTAAACGATTTGATCTCGGGACCGAAACTATACAACCCTTTCAATATCTTAAAGGTATCCTTATTCTCCTCAACCTTATCGTGGTTACAGGCAGTTACCACTAGTATGAGGGTAAAAGCTAGAATGATTGATCTCCTAAAAAGGTTCATAACTTTATAGTTCTTGGTTTAAATGGTTTATTTCTTTAACACTCAAATTAGCAGACAAAGCTGATGCCACAAACGAAAATATACTCACTGTAAAAAACACAAGTACAAAATCTGTCCATTTAAAGCTAATAGGGTAAGCATTTGAGATCATCAGGTTTTCCTGAGACATCTTGACAAGTCCAAACTTTAGTTGAAACAAGCAAAATACAAAAGCCGCCAATAGGCCAAATATGCATCCAGTCATGGTAATCATCATGCCTTCAAATAGAAATATCCTCTTAATTAGCTTCTTTCCGGCTCCAAGACTACTCAAAATGGCGATATCCTTTAATTTATCTATTACCAGCATGGTCAAAGATCCTATGATGTTGAAAATAGCAATGATTAGGATAAATGATAAAATAATATAAACAGCCCATTTTTCGCTTCCTAGAATGTTATAAAGTACCTTATTTTGCTGAATACGATCCTTGACATCAAATTGGTCTCCAATTCGCTCTTCTATATTATCTTTAAAATCTGCAGCATTTACACCCGGTTTTAGATTGATTTCTATAGATGATATGTTTTCAGGCTCACTCAAAAGTTCTCTTGCAAACTTTATAGGTACTATAGCAATGTTGTCAAAGTCCTGCTGTACTTCAAACACCCCCGATACGGGTATAGATAAAGTGGTAAAATCATCTGCCGGATTAATTGAACTTGTATTTGACCCTTTTTTAGGCGAGAAGACTTGGAGCTGGTTAAAGGGGTCTGTGATGTTTACCATCAAATAGGTTTGTATGGCGGAGCCTAGAATTGCAAAATTGCCTGTGCTGTTATTCAGCATAAATTTCCCTTCCACGGTAATACTATCCAGCCTTTTATTTTTCAAATACTGATCGCTAACGCCCTTTATTAAACCGACAGATTGCTTGTCGTTGTACCTAAGCAAAGCGTTCTCCGAAAGAACTTCTGAATAAGAATAAATGTCTCTACTCTTTTTAAGTGAAATAAAATAACTCGAGTTTGGAGCAAACGTTTTACCTTGTTTTGGAGAGATTACAATTTCGGGCGTAATGGTGTTAAACATTTTCAATACAACTTCCCCAAACCCATTAAAGACTGATAGAATTATAATTAATGCCGCACTCCCTACAAATACACCTACAGCAGATATCGCTGAGATGATATTGATCGCATTTGTCGATTTTTTCGCGAATAGATATCGGCGGGCGATATAAAAAGGAGTGTTCAATTGCTATATATCAATTAGGTTAAAAACGGATTGTGTTGCTTTTCAAAACCGATCGTGGTAGAAGGTCCGTGACCTGGAAAAACCGTACAGTCATCCGGCAATATAAACAAGTTATTCTTGATGCTACTAATCAATTGTGCATGGTTTCCACCCGGAAGGTCTGTCCTTCCAATACTGTTTTGAAATAACACGTCTCCGCCAATTAAGAAATTATCTTCTCTAGCATAAAAGCACAAATGAGCAGGAGAATGGCCTGGCGCAAATATCAATTCCAAGGTACTTGAACCAAAGCTAACTGTTCCTTGTTCTGTAAGAAAAACTTCAGGATCTGGAGAAAGCTCATACGTTAAACCCATCTGAGGCGCATATCCTGGTATCGAATGAAGTACAATCAATTCTCCATGATGAAACTGGGGCTTCAATACCCAGTTATCAAAAACAAACTTATTCCCGAATACATGGTCATAGTGGCAGTGGGTATTGAGCAATAACACAGGGTTTAATCGGTTATCCTTTATAAACCTATAAAATTCATTTTGCTCCTCTGAATCATACATGCCAGGATCAATAATCACGCAATCATTTGTGTCATCAAACAAAATGTAAGTGTTCTCTCTTATTGGGTTAAATGTAAATTTCTTAATCTTTATCATACTACTAATGGTTCCATTTAAAAGTACTGATCATCTTGTCCAAATCCTTTTTTATAAAATCAACAACTGGTTGGATCGAATCGTACTGCGGTCGCTCATTGAAGTAGAGTGCCCCCCTAAAATAATGTTTAGCACTATCGGTAAGAAAAAATTGGACTGAAGAGGCCGTATTGCCTTCGATTGCATAATATATTCCATAAACCTTTCTATCTGGATAGTTGATAAGCTTTTGATCTATTGAATTGGCCTTTACTGTGTGTTTGAATGCGAAAGTCCTTGCATCTTCCACCAAACCTTCGTATTCACTCTTGGATGACACATCATAATACGTCATATGAAGTCTTCCATTAAACTGTTTGAAGTAAAGGTTATACCAGCAAGCCTCTCCAGTCTTATTACTTTCCGCTACCATTTCTGCGTACAAGGGATATTCAAAAGAGTAAGCACAACCTTTATCAAACAAGCGATACATCTTCTTTGGAAATTCAATATGGAAATATCCACGGGGTTTCGGGGAATAACTTCCCCCCCCACATGAGCAAAGCATTGTAAAGAATCCTATAAACGCAAAAACTGGAAGATTTTTCATTATCTGTTCCAAAGATACCACGATCTTTCCGCCTGCAGGTATAACATTTCCAGGCCATTTTTGATTTTAGCTTCCTGAACTTTGGCTTTATTTAAAAATGTGGTCTCTTCAGGATTGTAAACAAGATCGTAAGCCAGATGGTTGGCCGTTAAGTACTGATAAGGTAAATCTGGTGAAGACACAACGTTAGGTGACATCCCCAATGGGGTGGTATTGATAACTACAGTGTATTCCGCAAGTAGCTCTTCATTTATTTCATCATATAAAATCGAACTATCAGTTGGACTCCTGGTGACAATGATAAAAGGCATACCCAATTTGTCCAACACATACTTAATTGCTTTAGCAGCACCACCATCACCAAGAATTAAGGCCTTGTTATGCCATGGTTCCAACAATGGCTTAAACGATTCCTCAAAACCATAAGCATCAGTGTTAAATCCCTTTAGTGTGGCGAATTTCTGCTTTCCAGTAATTCTTATGCAGTTAACGGCACCTATAGCACGGGCAGCCTCATCAATTTCGTTCAAAAAAGGCAGTACTTCTAACTTATAGGGAATCGTTACGTTTAGCCCCTCTAAATCTGGATTATCCATCAATAGTTCGCCCAGTAAATCAATAGTTTCTATCGGATAAAGATCATATTCACAGTCTTCTATTCCCTCAGCCTGGAACTTCTGGTTGAAATACTTCTTTGAAAAAGAATGAGATAAGGGATATCCGATAAGACCAAACTTTCTCATTATGACTACAAATTATTCAAATCAATGAAATGATCAAAGGTATCCCCACGTAATCCAAGTCGGATTGTCTCTAGAGGAATAACTTCCGCAGGTGCAATATTTCCTAGGTTAACATTAGCACCAAGAAGTTTAATGAACCAGACTTGCTGTTCCTTTTGTGGTGCCTCCCAAATGATTGTTTCTTCTGGGATTTGAGTCAATATTTCATCAACTAAGCCTTCTCTAACTTCGCCGGAGCCGCGGTAAATCCCAACATTTCCACCTTCCCGCGCTTCCGCGATAACTTTCCATGACCCCGCATCAAGCTCGGCCTGCATCAGTTTGATCCATTTATAAGGTGCAAATATCTTCGCCGCGTCTTTTGAACCAACTTCAGATATCACAGTAACGTGTTTGGATAGCTTACTTATAAACTCGCATTTAAGATCATGCTCTATTGTGATCGATCCATCAGAAACTTCCACATATTCCATGTCGTATTTCTCCAAAACCCGGCAATAGTCATCGAATTGATTCCTTATAATGAACGCTTCGAAAAGTGTTCCTCCAAAATAAGTAGGTATACCTGCAGATTTGTATATTGCTAGCTTCTCTTTTAGCTTTGGGGTTACAAATGATGTAGCCCAACCAAGTTTCACAATATCAGAATGAATACCTGCAACTTCAATAAAGTCTTCCGTTTGTCTTAAACTTAGTCCCTTATCCATTACCATTGTAATCCCGTTATCACGAGGCTTTACTGGGCGCTCTGGTATGTTGTTTAATGAATAATTCATATTATTGGCAAAGGTGAAAAAAATCAGACAGTTTTTATAGGTAATATTTAATAAACTCCCTAGGGCTACTTTATGTAACGATTAATTACCTCTAAAATAGATCCATTTTCAGCCAGTTGCGGCAAGTATTCAAAAAGGATATGATGTTTATTCGGATCTGTCGTCAATGCTGTTTCTAAATAGATAAGTGCCTCATTCTTTTGTCCTAGTGCAAACAAATAAGCAACCATTCTATAATACAGTTCCGCAGCATCTGGATTATTTTTGATGGCATCAGAGATAGTTTCTGATGCCTCTAAGAGTTTACCCTGCTCGTACAAAACGGTAGAAAAATCTAGCCAGGCTTCTACATCGACCGGGTTATATTCTAACACTTTGTAATAGGCTTCAACAGAAAGCTCTATCTGACCGAGTTTATAATATGCATCAGCCATCGCGAACCAGAAATCAGGATTTTCATCGTCAAGGCCAATGGCTTTCTTATAGAAATGAAGGGATTCAAAGAAACGTTCCTCAAAGTTCAGCGTTACTCCTATTCCGAACCAGGCATCTGCCATTTTAGCGTCCATTTTCACTGATTTCTTATAATATGATCTTGCCTCATCCATCTTTTCCAACTTCTCGTAGCACTCGCCAATTGCACAATACGTATCTGCATTCGGTTTTTCATACTCGAAAGTCTGCTTATAGACTTCAATTGCTTCGGCATACTTGTCTAGCTGCACAAGGGCATTACCCTTATTATAGTAGGCAGACGCAAAGTTATCTTTGATTAGAATTGCGTAGTCATAGGCATCAATTGCCTTTTCAAACAGGTCAAGCTTATGGTAGGAGTTGGCTAGGTTATACCATGCCGCATAAGAATACGGATCCTTATCTATATACTCTTCATAAAATTGAATACTTTCTTCCTGCTTATCAAGAATATCATAACAAAAAGCCAGTTCATATAAACCGTCCTTATTCTCCATATTCAATTCGAGACTTTGTTTGATATACACGATTGCACTTTCGTAGTCCAACATGTTCTGATAGACATAAGCTATTTGAAGCAGAATTTCATCAGTAGTTTCCGCGAATTCCAAAGCCTGCTTAAAGTTTTCCAACGCCTCAGGATGGCGTTCCAGGCTATTGTAAATATTTCCTCTTAGGATATAAATCTCCGGCTCTGATGATTCAAGCATTTCAGCTTTCTGTAAAGCCAGAAAAGACCGTTCTATCTGGTCAGTTACAAAAAACAATTGGGCCTGTTTAACGTGAAATACAGCAGCATAAGGGTGCTGATTTGCGGCATACTCTATGACTTGAAGGGCCTTAACCGGATCGTTTTTTTCAATGTAGTAATCAATAATATTTTCAAAAGCCTGAGCATCGAAAAAATATTGATCCTGATTGCGTAGCATCTCCTCATAGCGCTCTACCGAACGTTGTGCATCATCACTAAACTCAAAATAAAATTCCTCTTCCATATATCGACTTATTGTGAACAGATCCCTGTGTTAAATATACCTGATAAGTTTACAATAATATTTATACAACTTTCCAAATAATTATCCACATACAAACAACACGATGTATAATTAACTGATAATAAATGTGATGGGTTTTTCTGCAGATTAGTTTTACAAAATAACGTAACTTTAAATAAACACAAGTAATCACAGGGTCACGAATTCAGACTGACTCCACAGAATATCCCTATGGAACACAATATTGAGGAAGTTTTAAGCAATCTGAATATTAAAGATCAAAATCCCGGTTACAGTACGGGAACTCAGTGGCAGACTACCTCCTCTGGAAAAAGTATCGACAGTTTTTCTCCCGTAAATGGGAAATTGATCGCTTCTTTAAACCTGGCCTCGCCAGACGACTACAACCACGTAATTGATACGGCTCAGACTGCGTTTACATACTGGAAAACAGTGCCAGCACCAAAAAGAGGTGACATTGTTCGTGAACTTGGTAATGCATTAAGGGCAACTAAAAGCTACCTCGGTATACTTGTCTCGTACGAAATGGGCAAAAGCCTGCAGGAAGGATTAGGAGAGGTTCAGGAAATGATAGACATCTGTGACTTTGCTGTCGGATTGTCCAGGCAGCTTTACGGACTCACCATGCATTCTGAGCGGCCAAATCACAGAATGTATGAACAATGGCATCCGCTAGGTATCGTAGGCATTATCTCGGCATTTAATTTCCCGGTCGCAGTATGGAGCTGGAATGCTGCACTTGCGCTTGTATGCGGTAATGTCTGCGTCTGGAAACCATCCTCCAAGACTCCGCTTTGCGCTATCGCTTGTCAGCATATTTTGGCTAAAGTCCTGAAAGAAAACAAAATGCCGGAGGGTATTTCCAACATTATTATCGGTAATCAGGTAGGAGTCATGATGACTAACGACAGAAAACTTCCTTTGATCTCTTTTACTGGCTCTACTAGAGTTGGCAGAATAGTTTCTGCTGCCGTAGCTTCGAGGTTTGGTCGTAATATACTGGAATTAGGCGGAAACAATGCCATAATTATTTCAAAATATGCGGATCTTGATATGTCGCTCATTGGTGCTGTCTTTGGCGCAATAGGTACAGCAGGACAGCGCTGTACATCGACAAGGCGACTAATTATTCATGAGGACATCTATGAACAATTTAAAGCAAAGCTGGTAAAGGCTTATGCGCAATTGAGAATAGGAAATCCTTTAGATCAGCACAATCATGTAGGCCCATTAATAGATAAGGAAGCAGTAAAGTTGTACAGTGAAGCTATTCAAAACGGCAAAGCCCAGGGCGCGAAATACATCGTTGAAGGTTTAGCATTAAGCGGTGATCAATACAGTTCAGGCTGCTACGTGCGACCCTGCATTGCTGAAGTAGATAACAATTTTAAGATTGTTCAGGAAGAAACTTTTGCCCCAATTCTATATCTGATAAAATACAGCAGCCTCGACGAAGCGATCCGCATACAAAATGATGTTCCACAAGGGTTATCATCTGCAATCATGACACTCAATCTCCGAGAAGCAGAAGAGTTTTTATCAGTTTCGGGATCCGACTGTGGCATCGCCAATGTAAATATTGGAACCTCTGGGGCTGAGATCGGCGGGGCTTTTGGTGGTGAGAAGGAAACTGGTGGAGGAAGAGAAAGCGGCTCAGACGCATGGAAGGGTTATATGCGCCGACAAACCAACACGATCAACTATTCAAACACGCTCCCACTCGCCCAGGGAATAAAGTTCGACCTGTAGAAAAAGTTTAGAAATCTGGACTAATTGGCCTTTTATATTTGAAAGAACCCCCAATTTGATGTAAGTTTAGAAATTTTTAATACTTACGTCCCCATCATTTTAACTCTTGCTCAATGTTACGCGTAGATAATACCAAGCCTTGCAAAGTCGTATATTCATTATGTAAGCATGCGTATCTTGGTTATCTTATTGAACCCCACATTGTACAGCTAAACCCACAGGGTGATTTCTCTTTAACGTATCAAAGGTTATTTTCCCATACGGCTAAAGAGTTTGCGAGGCACCTCTCTGATCGAGACTTCAAGCTCATCAAAATCCTTGATGAAACAGAACAGGATTACATCATCAAAAAGTATCAGAAGAAGGCAGTAAGACCAGTGGAATTTTTTAGCAAGTTCTTTAATGATAAGTTTTACGATAGCGTTCGCCCTAAAATAGAAAAAAGACTGTCGGAAGTCCTTGAAGTACTGAAAACAGAAGGATCATTATACCTCACGGATAAGGACGGCTGGCCGGCAGAACGAAAAATCGATATTGCAAATACAGCCTCTACAGTGCTCTTTCATTTTAGAAGAAACGACGTTGAAACAAGATACTTTCCGACAATAAAATATCAGGATCTACGAATAGACTTCATGTTTAAGGATGCTCAGGTCATCAGTAATCAGCCTGCTTGGCTATTATTGAACGATATTCTGTATTTTTTTGAACAGGATATCGAAGGCAAAAAACTGTTGCCTTTTCTAAATAAACGTTTTATAACAATACCCAAAGCGACTGAAGAAACCTATTTTGAGAAATTCGTTGCTCCGCTAATTGAGAAGTATCATGTGTATGCAGAGGGATTCGACATCAAAACCGTTAGGCATAATCCGATACCAACGCTGAAGATTATTTACGTGGAAGGCGGAATTTCACAGCTCCAGCTCTACTTCAGATATGGAACCTACGCATTCTGCATGGGCAATGAGAAGAAGGTAACAGTCCGCTTTGAGAAAGAAGCAGACAATTACATCTTCACAAGGATCAAGAGAGATGCCCATTTTGAGCAGCAACATTTCAACATACTTACCGGGCTCGGACTGAAAAAGACCAGCGCCCTATTTTACAACCTTGAAGTAAATCACGATGCTGAAGAGGGTCACTCTTACGCCATCATAAATTGGATAAATGAACATATTGAGTTGCTGAAAGAGAAAGGATTTGAGATCGAACTACCCTCAGGAAATAAAAAGTTCTTGTTTGCCAGCAACAAGATCGACTTCGAAATCAATGAAGATAATGATTGGTTTGATATCAATGCAATCGTTTATTTTGGCAATCATCCAGTTCCGTTCATTTCCCTAAAGCAACATATCTTACATAAAAAACGCGAATTTATATTGCCTGACGGTTCTATCGCCATCATTCCCGAGAAATGGTTCACACAGTACAGCAGCCTGTTTAGCTTGGCTGATGGCTCGAAGACACTGAGATTAAAAAAACATCACATTGGCCTGATTAATGAACTTGCTGAAGACGGTATCACCAGCGTTACACTAAGCCGTAAACTAGAAAGGTTAAACAACTTCGAAAACATTGCAGACATACAAATGCCCGTTAATTTTAAAGGTGATCTGCGCAGTTATCAGAAAGCCGGTTACAACTGGTTTAGCTTTCTTAGGGAATACAATTTCGGCGGTTGCCTGGCAGATGATATGGGTTTAGGTAAAACAATTCAAACTCTGGCCATGCTCCAAAAGCTTAAAGAAGAGGATGAGCAAATTAAAACCCATAGTACTTCATTAATCGTGATGCCAACCTCTCTAATCTATAACTGGATGAATGAGGCAAAAAAGTTCACGCCAAAGCTTCGGATACATGCACACACAGGAACAATGAGGGATAAGGATGTGAGCATATTCGCAAAGTTTGACATCATAATCACTACTTATGGCATAACAAGAGTTGACGTAGAAGTTCTGAAAAATTTTTACTTCAACTACATCATTCTTGATGAGAGCCAGAATATCAAAAATCCTACATCCAAGTCCTTTAAGGCAGTTAAAGCATTGAAATCAAGGAATAAGCTTATCCTGAGCGGCACACCTGTGGAGAACTCCGTGGCCGATCTATGGACACAACTCACTTTTCTAAATCCAGGACTTCTGGGCACCCAGGCGTTTTTCAACGAAGAATACGTACAGGCCATAGAAAAGAAAAAAGACGAGGATAAGGCACGAAAACTTCAGGCAATCATAAAACCTTTCGTGTTACGAAGAACTAAAGAACAAGTAGCTTCAGAATTGCCATCAAAAACAGAACAGGTGTTCTATTGCAACATGAGCGAAGACCAGGCTGCATATTATGAAAAGACTAAATCAGCCTATCGGAATGATATGCTTAGCAGTATGGATAATGGCACATTTAAGAAAAAGCAAGTACAATTGTTGCAAGGCCTGACGGCGCTGAGGCAACTTGCAAATCATCCGGTAATGATAGACGAAACTTATGAGTCTGATTCTGGCAAGTTCGAGAATGTTATCCATACACTTGACAACGTACTCAAAGGCGGCCATAAAGTATTGATCTTTTCGCAATTCGTAAAGCATCTTGGAATATTTAAAAAATATTTTGAAAGGGAGAGTATTCCTTTTGCCTACTTGGATGGTTCGACAAAGAACCGCGGAGAAATAGTTGCAGATTTCCAAGAGAATACGAAACTAAAGGTATTTCTGATCTCGATAAAGGCAGGGGGAGTCGGCTTGAACCTAACTCAGGCGGATTATGTGTTTATTCTTGACCCATGGTGGAATCCAGCGGTTGAGCAACAGGCAATAGACAGGACACATAGAATAGGGCAGGAAAAGAAAGTATTCATCTATAAGTTTATAGCGAAAGATACGGTGGAAGAGAAAATCCTGGCGCTTCAGAACCGTAAAAAACGATTGGCAAGCTCACTAATCACAACGGAAGAAAGCTTCATTAAATCGCTTAGCAAAGAGGACATCAGAGAGATTCTAAGTTAACCCTGCAGATAGCTGTAATATTGGGCGCTACTAATCATCACGGCACCCATGCTTAGCAGATGGTCGTTGGGAAGCTGACAATCGATAAGTTTAAATTCTCCAGACTTACATAAAAAGATCAGGGCAATTTTAGAAGCATTACTTTCCAGGCTAAACATACTTTCTCCGCAAAATATATCACCCATAAGAACACCATAAAGGCCGCCGATAAGCACACTTTCTCTCCAGACCTCTACACTACTAGCATAACCTTGACGGTGTAAAGCAATATAAGCTTCCTGCATTTCTCCCGTGATCCATGTTCCGGGCTGGTCTTTTCGGCCGACTTTTGCGCAATTCAAAATTACTTCTTCAAAAGCCTGGTTAAAGGTTAGCCTGTGCCCCCCGGTACTTAACACTTTTCTCATGCTTTTACTAATTTTTATGCCTTCGGGATAGATTACACATCGTTCATGGGGAGAATACCAGCAGATTGGGTCATCTTCACTAAACCAGGGAAAAATACCGTTCTCATAAGCCAGGAGCAGCCGCTCGGTACTCAAATCTCCTCCAACGGCTAAAAACCCATCAAGATCCGCCAGCTCCGGACTCGGAAAGAATAGCTCATCTTCAGGCAATCTAAAAACCATCACGCAATATGATGATTATTCTACAATTAGTCCAATACTTCTGGAATGTAACATTGCCTCTTCACTGCTGTTAAAAAAGCAAGTGCTCACATTTTGTGCAGTTATTCTGGCTAAAAGTGCCTTCGTTTCTTTCTCTCTATCTTTACGAACGTTTCGGATATAAACGGCCTCGATATTCTTGGGGTACTTTTCAACGATTGCCGTATAGATAGCAGGATCCTTTTGTGAATTGTCACCGAAGAAGACAAACTTCTGATTTGGAAAAACATCAAGTATCCTCATCACCCGAATCAGCTTGCCCTCATGCCCTGTTTTTCCAGTTTTAACCAAATCCTCCCATCGCTTGATTTGATTCAGCAGAAAAGCGCCTTCAGGGAGCTTATAGAACCTAAATGTCTCCAAAAGATAATCGTATAAATTCCATTCACTGCTAGATACATAAAAGAAAGGATTGGGTTGATTAACCTCTGTATGTGCTAACGAGAGTGCTGTGTAGTGCTGATGAAGGTCTTTGAAGGTCTTGCGAGTCCGAGGGTTTTTAATAAACAACTCCCGGAGCCGCTTACGAATGGTTGCGGAATGTGATACCATGATGGTATCGTCAATATCAGATATAAACGCATACTGCGTAATGTGGGGCACGAAGATCTTCCCTATTCCTGCCGCGATCTCCTGGTCCTGCTCATCAAGCGCAACGATCTGAACGGTATGCCAGCCTGCCTTTACCTCTTCCAGCGCCTTCCATTCAAACTTAAAGAAGCCATCATATTCGGTTCTATGGTAAACCTCCTGACCGTTAAAAGTTAGCTTGACTTTGACAAAAGGATAAGGCTTAACAACAAACAACTTTAAAAGATGCAAAATATTAACAAACAAACTGTCACTGAATTTTTGCGTAGTTTTCGCCTTAAATCTGAATACATGGCCGTAAACTACCATATCGTTCGTATGACCGTACCCGTGATATACTTTAACGCTTGCAGATTTATTCATTACAAAATAAAACAGAGTAAGGGGTTACTTGTTTGTCTACTTACAATATAGCTATGAAAACGCAAAGTGCAAGACAGAAAATTCTATTTATTATTAACCCCGGTTCGGGTGGTCATCAAACAGACATCAAAGAAATAATTAATGGCTATTTTAAAGGTTCCGAACATACTGCAGAACTCTATAGCATCCCCAAAAAATGCAATATTGGAAAGCTTAAGTCCACGATTGAAATGGCGAAGGCAGATAAAGTAATTGCTGTTGGTGGTGATGGAACGCTAAAATTAGTTGCAGAATGTCTTTTGGGCACTCAAATACCTATCGGAATTATACCAGCAGGATCGGCCAATGGCATGGCCAAAGAGCTTGGCATCCCATTGGCTCCTCAGGAAGCCCTTGACAATTGCGTAAATGGTAGCATAAAAGGGATTCATGCGGTTTCGGTAAATAACGAGCTGTGCATCCATTTGGCAGATATCGGTTTCAATGCCTATTTGGTTAAAAAATTTGAGGGTCTTCAGCATCGCGGAATGTGGGGCTACGCAAAAGCCGCTTGGCAGGCGCTTTGGAGCCACCACAAGATGGCTGTTGAATTCAAGATTAACGATAAAACGATATGCTGTGAGGCAGCCATGGTGGTGATAGCAAATGCTACAATGTATGGTACGGGGGTCAAAATCAATCCCAATGGCAAATTGGATGACGATGTATTTGAACTAGTACTGGTAAAAACATATTCTGTCATGGAGATCTTAAAGCTTAAGTTTACTCACATGAAATTAAATCCTGAGAACATCGAAACCTTCCAGGCAACCAAATTGTCGATAAAGACCAAGCATAAAGCTCATTTTCAAGTTGATGGGGAGTCTATGGGTAAAGTAAACCGCGTTCAGGCATCGATAATTCAGAAAGCGATAAATGTAATAGTTCCAGCGTCATCTGTATTACTTAACATCCTCCTTCTTACAATTCTTTTCCAACATCTCATCTGCTAATTTAGAACCCATATTCTTCACAAACTTGAAGTCCTCACAAGCACCCTGGTTATCCTTTTGTTTCAACTTTCTCTTACCATCATCAAACCGCCGTTGCAGGTCAACGTCATCAATACCCAATGTGGATTTTAGTTCCAATGCCTTTGCTTCCGTTATTCCCGTGACCCCACCCTGTTCTAAAATCTGGTAATAATTCAAAACAGTATTCGTAAGATCTGTTGTCGACTTATAAGCTTCAATTGCCGCTTTCAGCTCCTGCGAACTTCTCCCGGAACAGTCACTCAATGAAAAGTTGATTGGAACAATAATCGCAAGTGCAGTGTCATGGTCTCCTGGTACAATCCACCGGCCACTGCTCATCCTGATCAATCGTAATGCCTCATCATCAAGGTCAGTCCCAATACCCTTACGTACCTCTGAATAATATACAACTCCTTTCCGATCTAGCTTAAAAGCAACATTAACGACACCTTGAATACAATTCGCAAGTGAATACCTTGGATATACTTTATTATTTTGCACAAAAGACGCCAATCCCCCTTTTAGGGACGGCTGTGCTTTAAGATGAGATCCGATAATAACCAGAAAAAACAAAATAAATCTGCGCATACATAAACCTACGCATTTTAAAACGATGTGGTTTTAAAAGTATTGCTTAGAATAAAATCCGGATTTGGAGAGTTCGCAAGGTAGTGGTCACGCCTTGAATACTGACAAACACCCGGGTAATCGCCTTTAAGCCCTCGCATGTCTTTAATTACCTGAAAATGAAGGTGAGGCGGCCAGTGCCCATTCTCTTCTCTTTTCCCAAACTCTGCAAATCGAACTCCCTTTATAATACCCAATCCTTCTTCTAAACCCAATATAGAAGATAGACTTAAATGGCCATATAATACATAAAAATTACCGCCTTCTAGACTATGCTCCAGTATAATTGTCGCACCGTAGTCGCCAAACCTATCATTGAAGCCGAAACTATGAATAACCGCATCAGAAAAAGAATAGACAGGTGTTCCCTCCGGGCCCCAGATGTCAGTTCCCAAATGCAACCGACGTGGTTCTTCCAGATTGTCGAAGTGTCCACTTCGTGAATAAATAGTTCTATGCTCATTATATCCTCCAATTCCATACCTGCAATCATTTTCTCTCAGAGTTCTCTCAACCCAGTCAGAGAAAAGATCAGTGTTTGATAACATCATTTCTGTCAGTTCCAGGTTGGCAGATGTAAAGTCAAAAGGGTAGAGCCGATCAATATGTTCAAAATCAACAACCTTACCTATCCCAACTACATTACTCACTTAATCAGCCTCTTCATGGGTCTCTTCATCCGTCTCTTTACGCTCCCTCGAGATTTTGTCAAAGATCTTATCCATATGCTCAACGTATTGATTGGTATCATCGAGAAAGAAGGTGAGGGTAGGTACAACTCTTGCCTGATGACGAATTCGCGCACCTAATTTATATCTAATCTCTCCTGCATGAGAGTTTACCTCAGCAACGGAAAGGTTGGTGTTGTTAGTATTAAGAAAACTTAAATATACCTTAGCCACAGCTAAATCCGGAGAAACACGGACCTTTGTGATCGTTACTAATGTATTTGGTAAATATGAAGAGCCCTCACGCTGAAATATTGTTGCCAATTCTTCTTGTAGCACTCCGGCAAATTTCTGTTGACGTTTACTTTCCATAGTTTTTTTCTTGATGAAAATTAGTATAACAGTCTATCATAAGGATAGCGCTCGGTATGAAGCGCCAATACTTTATCATATAAAAGCTGTTTAAACTCCTCTAAATTCTCTTTATGCAGCGCAGATATAAACAACGCAGGCGCATTGTTTAAAGCCATCCAACTTTTTTTAAAATCATCCAATGTTAGCACAGTTTGCTCTCCATCTTCATTGGTGTGCTCTGGATTTATATAGGCATCAATCTTATTAAACACCATGATTGTAGGTTTATCCCTTGCACCTAAATCTTTTAACGTCTCATTCACAACGTGGATCTGATCTTCAAAATGCGAATGCGAAACATCAACCACATGGATTAAAATGTCTGCCTCCCTAACTTCATCCAGAGTGGATTTAAAGCATTCAATGAGATGATGTGGCAATTTACGAATAAAACCAACTGTGTCTGAAAGCAAAAATGGCAGGTTTTCAATCACTACCTTTCTAACCGTGGTGTCAAGGGTAGCAAACAACTTATTTTCAGCGAAAACCTCAGACTTCGACAACATGTTCATGATGGTAGATTTGCCAACATTAGTGTAACCAACTAAAGCTATCCTAATCAGTTGAACACGGTTTTTACGTTGGGTCTCATTCTGCTGATCGATCAGTTTTAGCCTCCCTTTTAATAACGAAATCTTCTCTAAGATCATCCTTCTATCACTCTCAATCTGAGTTTCGCCTGGCCCCCTCATACCAATACCACCTTTCTGTCGCTCTAAGTGTGTCCAAAGTCTGGTTAATCTTGGCAATAAGTACTGGAGCTGCGCAAGTTCCACCTGCGTTCTAGCCTGCGCGGTCTGTGCCCGTCCAGCAAAAATATCTAAGATCAAATTACTCCGGTCAAGCACCTTAACCTCCAGCTCTCTTTCAATATTTCTTAATTGTGACGGTGACAACTCATCGTCAAACACCACCATATCAATTTCCTCAGACTTGACATAAGCCTGTATTTCCTCTAATTTACCGCTACCTACGAAGGTTCCGCGGTCTGGTTTCAACATTTTCTGAGTAAACTCATGCTCCACCACTCCGCCAGCTGTATCTACCAAAAAAGCAAGCTCATCAAGATATTCTCTGGTCTCCTCTGCCTTTTCTCCAGGCCTGATTACTCCAACTAGTACTGCTCGTTCTTGCTTGAGCGCTGTATCATAAGTTTTCTGTTTCCCCATGTAGAGTACAAAGATACAAAAGTTATACCGAGATCAATTCACTGACAAACTCGCGCATTGCCGCCCCAGGGTCATCTGTTTTCATGAAATTTTCTCCGATGAGGAAACCATTGAATCCAACTTCCTTCAAATCCCTGATGGTGGCGGTGGCACTAATTGCACTCTCCGAAATCTTCATGAAATCCTTCGGAATCTCATCTACCAGGTCAAAGGAAGTCTGAATATTCACTGTAAAGTCCGCAAGATTCCTATTGTTTACCCCAATCGCGTCTAAACCAGGACAAATACTCCTCAATAACTCCTCTCTGTTATGAACTTCCAGCAGCACATTCAGCCCAAGTGATTTAGCAAGAGTAGATAAATGTTTGATTTCTGTGGGAGTCAAGATCGCAGCAATAAGCAAAACGACATCCGCCCCCCAAGCTTTCGCTTCTAATAACTGGTATTCGTCAATCATAAAGTCTTTCCTAAGCAAAGGAATATCGTTCGCGGCTCTGGCCTCAAGTAAATCCTGCGGCCGGCCACCAAAGAAATCTGTGTCAGTAAGCACAGATAATGCGGACGCCCCCGCTGCGGCATACGCGCTCGTCACATCTCCAACAGTCGCATCTCCGTTTATCAACCCTTTTGAAGGCGACTTCCGCTTAAATTCCGCAATGATACCTGTCCGTTCTTTTAACAGCAAAAAATCTTTGAAAGAATAAGTCTTTCGATTAAAATGCTCAGCCTTTTCCAGCTCTGTGATCGGCACTTGCTGTTTTGCATAATCTACCTCCACCTTTTTTCGAAGTACAATCTGATCTAAAATATTCATAACTATGCCTCCAACCAGTTTTTCATCATTTGTTTACCGTATTCTGTAAGCACGCTTTCCGGGTGGAATTGAACACCACGCACATCCAGTTCTTTATGCCTCAATGCCATGATTTCGTTCGTTTCATCCGTTGCAGTAATTTTTAAACAATCGGGTAATCCATAATTGCTAACTACCCATGAATGGTAACGTCCTACGTTAATCACCGATGGACAATCCTTGAACAAAACCTCCTGTTCATCCAACACTGTAATAGGTGTAGCAATTCCGTGCATTGGCCTACCCAAATTAAGCAGGCTTCCACCAAAAGCTTCCGCAATTGCCTGTTGGCCAAGACAAACACCAAAAATACTTTTTGTGGGCGCATATGCTTTGACCACATCAAGCAGCAATCCCGCCTCTTGCGGAATTCCCGGGCCCGGAGAGAGTAAAATCTGATCATACTGGTCAACGTCAGCAAGCTCAAATTTATCATTACGCCATACTTCTACATCTCTGCCTAGTTCATTTACCAAATGCACAAGGTTATAAGTGAACGAATCGTAATTATCTATAACCAATACTTTCTTTTGCATCTCTATATTCATTTCCATGGGTACTTTTAAATGTGCGCTGCCATCTCAACGGCTTTTCTTAGTGCAGCGATCTTATTGTTTACTTCGTGTAACTCATTCTCAGGGACCGAATCTGCCACGATACCTGCACCCGCCCTGTAATGAAGCTCGTTATTCTTGCTCATAAAAGTCCTGATCATTATGCAATGGTTGAACTCATCATTAAAACCCATATATCCCAAAGCTCCAGCATAAAAGTTTCTTCCTAATCCTTCGTATTCATCAATCAGCTGCATGGCACGATATTTTGGAGCACCACTTAATGTACCTGCAGGATAGGTATCCGCAACAATTTTGAATGCCGGTACATCTGCCAGGAGATTCCCGCTAACCTTTGAAACCAAATGGATAAGATGAGAGTAGTACTGAACTTCCTTAAATGCTTTGACCTCCACCCTATTGCAATGTCTGCTTAAATCGTTACGTGCCAAATCCACGAGCATCACGTGCTCTGCACTTTCTTTTGGATCCTGTTCCAACTTTCTCGCCTGCTCCGCGTCTTCCTCATCATTTCCTGTCCGCTTGAATGTACCTGCAATTGGAAATATATTGGCGACTTTATTCTTTATAGTGATTTGTGCCTCCGGTGATGATCCAAATAGCTTAAAACTTCCATAATCAAAATAAAACAAGTATGGAGAAGGGTTGATCGATCTTAAGCAACGGTAAACATTAAACTCATCTCCTAAAAACCTCTGTTTGAATGCTCTTGAAGGCACAATTTGAAATACATCTCCCCTCAAAATGTGCTTCTTCATCTTATCAACGATATCCATAAAATTCTGGTCAGTCAGATTTGAAGACTCTTCACCCTCAGTTTTAAAGCTATATTCCGGGAAATTTTTGTTCTGAATGATGTATTCAATCTTCTCCAGATCTTCCGTCTCATCGTCATTAAAAGTATTCTTAAATAGCGTAATTTCATTGCGAAAGTGATCGATAGCGATGATATACCTGTAAAGATGGTACTGCATGGTTGGTATTTCTTCACTTTTAGGCACCGCTGCTGAAAATTCAATGTCCTCAAAATGCTGAACAGTGTTCCATGTAAAGTAGCCAAACAATCCGCTTGAGATGTAGCGTTTTTCTGCAACCTCCGAAGGGGAAAAAGAAGCTTTGAACGTCTCTATCTCTTCTGTAAGTACAAATAATGTTTTCTCTTCCTTTTTTCCATCCGGAAAATAAGAAGAAAGCAGACCATCCTGAAGGACAATTCCCGCAACTGGCTGAGCACAAACATAACTTACAGAATTCTCCCGACTGTGGTAATCTGAACTCTCCAGCAAAATGGTATTGGGAAACACGTCCCTAAGCCTCAGATAGATACTTACGGGTGTAGTAGTATCAGCCAGCCTCTTCTTGTAACTTGTTTTAATCTTATAATTGCCCATAAAGGTATTTACTTCAATGTTTTAAAATCTTGTTTCCCGAAACCAAATAAAAAGCAAAAACCCGACGTACTTGTACGTCGGGTTTTCAATGTGGTTGATTTAGGTTGATAAACTATAAGGTGCACAAGGATACGACGTAATTCTTTTCAGAATTACCACGCCATTGCCAAGTATTTGTATTGTTGATCATGCACAGCAAAAATATAAATAAAAGTTACAAAGCGAAATTAAATTATAAATATTATGAAATACCAAACAATGAACGTGTTGGATCAGCCTTAACCATCGCAAATACGGCAACCGTAATTAATATCAAGGCAAGTCCAAAATACAATGCAATATTTTTGTGTCTAACGAGCCCTGAATCGGCGGTCTTTTTCGAACGTGCATTTCCGTAAGTAATCAATATTATCGCCAAAACCATCATAGCGATGTGTTCCATTTTCCAATAACGCCCAACGGCAACACTACTATCTGCTTTATACCAATCATTCATGAAGTAAAGCA
>JACMPF010000195.1 GCA_014377665.1 Pedobacter sp.
ACACTATTTTTAGATACAAGCTTCAATAAACCGACTTTCTTGCGTAGATCGATTAATCCTAAGGAAGAGTGTCTTTTCTATGTCGTGATGCTCATTCACATCCCTGATAATGGTGCCGTACGAGCAGGACTTGTCTTAAAAGAAGGAGACCTTTTTTATAGAGTTAGTATAGCCGGGCAGCTTAATTCTACATTATTTCCTTGCGGACAGATTACTTTTAAAAAATGAGTCACTTTATCAAAAATCGAGGGAATAATGATATCTATTAAATGATGGGTGATTAACGGTTCGGGTATTGCCGCTGTGAGGGATTTGTAACACAAATATTGAATAGATGCACTGCCATTTGTTAAGCACAAAAGTACCATAGAAGCACCTCACCCCCCCCCATTGCGGCAATACCATGTTAGCTGCAGCCCATTTCATTTCGGGTATATTATTTCTTTTGTGATTTTGGTTTGGGTGGTGGTAATTCGGTGAGTGAAATTCTGATTAGTTCACTTAACCAATCACTGTTTTCAATTTTTTCTTCTATAAAGAAACTTGGTTTTGCTCCTTCGTAGGGTGGTGCTTCAATAACATTACCTATAAATTCCCGTCCCGAAATGGTTGGTTTGATAAATAATTTGTTGTCGCATATCAGTCCGAATAATTTCCCGTCAGCGTAAATGCCATATTCGCCAAACATTTTTTTAGCGGTTATTTCTCCTGCATTTTTGATTTGTTCCATAACAAAGTCCACAAAATTTTGGTCGGAAGCCATTGATTAGTCTTTAAGTTGAAAGTGAGGATTGTAAATTAAGCCAATAACATTTCCAAATGGGTCTTTAACGGTTGCCGTCATTATCTCTCCGCCAACATCGTATGGCTTTTCATTTTCGGTCGCTCCTAATTCAATAAGTCGGTCAAAAGTCTCATGAATATTTTCTACACCCCAATATGAAACTACACTTTCAATTTTATTCAAAGTCGGATTTTCTTCTGGTTGAAGTCCTAATTCGTATCCGTGAATGTTGAAGCCGACATAATAAGGTTCGTTGAAATAAGGGTTTGTTTCAAACGCTTTAGAGTACCATTCTATCGCTTTTTGAATGTCTCCAACTTTATAAATTGTTGTTCTAAGTCCTAACATATTTTTGCTCTTTGTTTTTCCTGTCGCTTTGTAGAGCGTGTTGGGTTTGGATGCGGCTAGTAGGTCTGACGGTATCAGACATACACCCCTTAATTGGATTGTGGATAGGTCTTATAAGCTTAGGTCTTTCCAATAAATCAAATCTAAAATAATAAAGTAAAATTAAGTAGAAAATTTTTTATATCAATAATCGGTTAAATAAGCCATTTTAAGCAAATTTAGAAACTACGAGCGCAATAACCTCGTGTGTAAAAGCAACCGTGCTGGCGCATCTACAAATGTTCTATTCGACATTGATGCGGCAACAGATAAATTGTACAAACAGGATCCACCAAATGATGGTAAACTTGTTGAAGTAGGTAGCCTTGGTGTGGATGTTGATGAAGCAGGTGGTTTTGACATTAACCCTGATGGCACTGTAGCTTTGGCAGCATTACAAGTCGCCGGTAAATCATCTTTATTTACCATTGATCTGACAACCGGAAAAGCAACTAAAGTTGCAGAACTCGGCGGTCAAATAACTGGTGTAGCTATCCCAACGGAGCCCGTTGCCTTTGCAATTTCAACTTCAAATGAATTATTAATATTTAATCCTGCATCTCAAATATCTACACTCGTTACCAAAGCAATTACTGGCATTCAAGTTGGCGAGAGTATTCTTGGATTAGATATGAGACCTTTAAATGGTCAGCTTTACGCATTGGGCTCAACAAGTAGAATTTATACCATTAATGCATCTTCGGGAGCTGCAACAATGGTAGGTGTTGGCCCATTGGCTACGCTAATATCTGCCACTGCAGTAGGTTTCGACTTTAATCCGGTTCCAGATAGAATCAGAATTGTTGGTAACAACGGTCAGAATTTCAGAATTAACCCTGTAGATGCAACGCTCACAGTAGACATGCCAATCTCGTTGGCAGGTGCAAGCATTACCGGTGCTGCTTATACGAATAACTTTGCTGGTACTACAGCAACCGTTTTATATGATATCGATTCCACGATTGACAGGTTGTACAAACAAGACCCACCTAATAATGGTACGTTGGTAGACGTTGGTCCGCTAGGAATAAACGTTGAAGCTGCGAGTGGTTTTGACATTGGCGGAACCAGCGGAATTGCCTACGGCATTTTTACGGTTGGAACAGTACAAAGACTATATAGTATGAACCTCACTTCTGGGGCTGCAACCGCTATTTCAACCATTGCGACACCCGTACGCGGATTTACATTGGGATTAGGTTATTAGCGATCAGTTCAAAAATGATTTCAAAGGCGCCGACTATTTATCGGCGCCTCTTTTTGTGGTCATAGCTTGAATGATATAAAATTTTATCTTTGTAGCTGAAATGATAAAACTTTTTGTTGTGGGTTTCCCACTTGATATTGATGATGCAGAGCTAATCGAGCTTTTTGCAGTTCAGGGATTAGTCCACAGTGCCCATTTTATAACGGATAAATTCACTAATAAGCACAAGGGCTTCGCTTTTATTGAAATGGAAGATCAGGTTGGGGCAGACCAGGCTATAGCAAAACTAAATGGCGTGGTGCTTAGGGGGAGAAAGATAACTGTCAAGCTCGCTGACGAGGATAGGGCTCAAAAACCCAGGGTATTTAAGCCCAACCGTTTCGAAGGTGATACTAAAGACATTTCTCCGGATGATATAGAATTTAGCACTAAGCGCCCCCGAAGAATCAATTTAAAAGATAAAAAAGGCTGATAGCTTACACTAGATTTTTAAATATCTATCGGCAAAAGTATTTTGAATTCCGTGCCAACATTTACCTCGCTTTGGATAGAAATAGTTCCTCCTAAGGTCTCTAGCTGAGTCTTCACCATAAACAATCCCATTCCTTTGCCTCTAATATTTTCATGAAATCTTTTGTAGAGACCGAAGACCTCATCTTTTTTCTTTTCAAGATCAATGCCCATTCCATTGTCTCTAAAAGTTATATGATAAAAATCCCCTTTCGCATCAATACTGATTTGGATAATTGGATTTTTATCGGTTTGGGCATACTTAATACTATTAGAAATTAAATTGATAAAAACACTGTGTAAATAACTCTTTAGAGAATAAATCGTATCATCGCCCGTAATTTCTACGTTAATAATCGCTTGAGAATCATTGATTAGATTTTGAATACTGACTTGGATATCTGAAAGTAACCCTCTCAAACTTATTTCTTCCATTTTATCGGAGACCTTATTTTTGACCGCAAGAATAGATGTTAAATCCTCTATAACACCATTCAATAAATTAACTGAGGTACTAAGGGCCTCTTGTAATTCTAAGTTTGTCTCTGGAGTATTTGTCTCGTCTCTTAAGTATTCTGTTAATGCAACAATATTTGCTACAGGAGAACGCAAATTGTGAGAAATGATATAGGAGAATTGCTGCAGACCTGTATTTGTACTCACCAACTCGTTTGTATATGCCTGTAGGTTTTTGTTCAACTCAGCCAATGTACGTTCCCCTTCAATTGCAGCAGTAATGTCTCGCATAGCGCCAACCATACGAACAGCCCTTCCCTGCTGATCCCTAATAACGTATCCGGTATCCTTAACTGTTGCAAACTGACCATTACTTTTTTTGAAGCGATACTGGGCTTGCCATATTAGTTCATTACTTGCTACCACCTGATCCAGGCTATCTATTACAGATTGTTGTTCATCAGGATGTACGTTAGCAGACCAAAGGCAATCACTAACTGGAACTTCTCTGGATTCATAACCAAACAGTATCTCGAATCCTTCAGCAACATATAGTGTTTCTTTGATTAAATCCCAATCCCAGATGGCATCTGATGTTGCACGTGAGATGAGTTCATACCGCTTATTGCTTTCTAGTAAAGCCACTTCCGCAAGCTCTCGTTTCTCATCGGAGATCTTGCGGTTCTTTTTATCTTCTAAAATTTCAAGTGCGAAACAAATGTCTGCGGTGGCTTCCCTAAGAAGTTTCACTTCATTTGTATTAAAAAATCCAGTTTCAGGCGAATAAATACTTAATATTGCAACCAATTGGCCAAACTTTTTAATCGCTAGAACCATTGCAGAATTGTATTTCTGCTTCGATGCTATGCGCTCCCAAGCTTCACTATTTTCCTTATTGATATCCTCAATAACGCGATAGTTTTGACCGTTAATTACATTTTCAATCGGTCCTCCGGTATCATAAGTGTAGTTACCAAAAAGTTTAAGTTCGTCCTTTGTGGCACCGTGGCTCGCTATGAGAGAGATGTTTCTTGTACCCACTTCCGGAATACCAATCCAAGCCATTTTAAAATCTCCGAACTCTACTGCAATGCGACATGCCTCTTGAAATAAAACCTCTTCATCTTGAATTCTAACAATTGCCTGGTTAACCTGACTAATAAAAGCGTAAAGCTTATTTGCATGTAGAAGCTCTTTTTGAATGAGTTTATTATTAGTAATATTTTTGACGGCAATAATTACACTATTAATTTGCGAATCATTTAAGAGATATTTTAATGAAAGCTCTACCCACACCTGGTCATTATAGATGCTTTTGAAAACATACTCTCCTAAGCTTTCTTTAGAAAGTTGACTTTCATAACAAAGGCTTAGTTGTAGTTCAAAACTTTTAAATTCCCCCGGATTGAACAAACAGGCAAGATCGTCATTTAAGGAGTCAACCGACTCATATCCAAGCATCGACGCGATACTTTTCGATATAAACGTAATAGACTTATTTTCATCTAATATAATTACTCCATCCGTACCATGTTCGAGTAAAGAGATTAAGGGAGTTGATGGTGTATTGATATCAGTATTCATAGGTTCCGTAATATAATAAATTTTACTTCTCTCACACATTCATGATTGATCCTCTATTTACCTTTACAAAAAAAAATATAATGAAAACATCGTCATTGTTCAGGCCTTTCAACCTAAAATCAATAAACATAAAAAATAGAATTGTGATGGCTCCAATGACAAGATCGTTTTCGCCAAATGGAATTCCTACTTCCGAAGTTGCTGACTACTACGAAAAGAGAGCTGCTGCAGAAGTTGGGTTGATTTTATCAGAGGGTACCGTTATTAATCGCCCTTCATCATCCAATGATCCTAATGTTCCTCATTTTTATGGCGAACATGCGCTTCTTGGCTGGAAAAATGTAATTGACAAAGTTCACCGGGCTGGGGGACAAATGGGACCGCAAATATGGCACCAGGGAATAACAAATAACGATCCTTCAGGTTGGCTTCCCTCCGCTCCTTTTGAAGGACCTTCGAGTTTCAACAAACCAGGATTTGAGAATGGGGTAGCAATGACGGATGCTGCCATTGCTGATACCATTTCTGCATTTGGCCAGGCAGCATCCGACGCTAAGACTCTGGGCTTTGATACCGTTGAGATTCACGGTGCTCATCAATACTTGATTGATCAGTTTTTTTGGAATGGCACTAATAATCGCACTGACATTTATGGAGGTAACACATTGGCTGAACGCAGCCGGTTTGCTGTAGAGGTTATAAAAGAGATCAGAAAAAGAGTTGGCGAAGATTTCGCATTAATTATTCGTTTATCTCAATTTAAGCCAGCAGCATATGATTTTAAGCTCGCTGAAACAACTGCTGAAATGGAAAGTTGGCTTACACCATTAGCCGATGCAGGTATTGACATTTTCCACTGTTCGCAACGAAGATTCTGGGAACCTGAATTTGAAGGATCAGATCTTAATTTTGCTGGTTGGGCAAAAAAACTAACAGGAAAGTCAACCATCAGTGTCGGATCGGTAGGCTTAGATGGTGATTTCTTCGGAGCTTTTGCAGGGCAAAGTTCTGCTCCAACACCACTGGATGAATTAGAGAGAAGAATGGATAGGGGCGATTTCGACCTTGTAGCTGTGGGAAGAGCAATTTTAGCAGATCCACAGTGGGTATCAAAAATTAAGAATAACAAAACTGAGTCCCTAAAAGGGTTCAGCAAGGAGGCACTATCGTCATTGATCTGATAACTCTTCATTACCAAAAAAGCTATAGTTTTTTTAATCCTTCAACAAAACTACCTTTCCTGTTTTGACAGATTCATCACATGCAAATGCGATTTTCAAGCTATTTATTGCGTCTAATGTTGGATTTGTCAAATCAAGATCTTCTATAATAGACTTCAAAAAATACCGCTGTTCTCTATTACAAAGCTCCTGATGATCGGGCTCATCCGTCAAATCTATCCACTCATCAGGTTTACTAAAAACTCCCTCATCGTTCAGGTCAGCATGATGAACTTTCAAAGACTCCGTTTTACTATGTGCTTCTATGGAATCAGACTGCCCCGCCTTGCTGGCATTTTTGGCGACAATAGAAACTGCACCTTTTGGTCCAAAAACGTCCTTGATAAAAAAAGCCGTCTCGCTAACCATCGGGCCCCATCCTGCCTCATACCAGCCCACAGAACCATCATCAAACCTGATCTGAAGTTGTCCGTAGTTGTAGTTCCAGTGCGGTATTTCATCCGTCAATCTCGCCCCTATTGCATAGACTTGGACAGGTTTTGACCGTGTCATCTGGCACATCACATCTATATAATGTACAGCACAATCGACAATTGGGCTCAAGCTTTTCATAAGGTTTTTATGAACGGTCCATTTTGATCCACTACTTTGCTGATTAAGGTTCATTCGCATTACTAGTGGTTTTCCCATGCCTTGAGATAATTCAATAAATTTCTCCCAAGAAGGATGGTATCTTAAAATGTACCCAATCAGTAACTTTTTTCTAGCTTTTTCAGCAGCCTCGGCAACTCTCCTTGCACCTTCTACGGTATCAGCCAGTGGCTTTTCAATGAAAACATGGCATCCGGATTCGAAAGCCTTTACAGCATATTCCTCGTGAGTATCGGGGTATGTGGAAATACAAACAGCATCGGGTTTGGTAGCGGCCAAAGCTTCATAGAAGTCAGTATACAATTGGTAAACACCCCCTAGCCGATCGTTTAATACCTCCTTGCTTTTCCCTGTGGATACCAATCCGCAGATTTCAAATCCATCTAAAGTGTGATAGGCAGTAGCATGTGATGCGCCCATATTACCACAACCAACTACTAGCACTCGAAGGTTCTTATTTTTTTCTGACATATTAAACTCCTAAACTCCAGCCCTTCCTGTACTCACGTTTTACAAACTGATTGACTTCATCAAAGTTAGTGACTTTAAGATTTTGTTTGTCCCACAGCATTTTAATATCCCTACCAGGATAACTAATACCCCCATCTGCTCTTCTACGTTGAACATCAGTTCCCCGGATTGCAAGGTTCGCAATTAATAACGTTTCTGTCAATGGGCCAGCCATCTCGAATGGAGAACTTAAGGCAATCTTTCCATAACCTGCAATTGCTGCCTCAGCCCATTGTGAGTAATGACCTTCAACGTCCCCTGGAACTCTGGTTGCTTTGGGCTTGGTGTGGTCCTTTGCATTTTTGCTTAAGGGCAATAAACGTGGATTTGCGCCGTAAGTGTCACATATCATTTTACCTTTTGTTCCTATAAATAAAGTTCCATTGTCGCCAAAAGATTCATTTGGAAGCATTTCTTCTGGGCGTTCAGGCTTGATACCACCATCCATCCAGTGCATTTGTAAATTACCTTTTGTATGTTTATTTTTTTCAAAAGTCATAATCACATGACTGGAAGGAGGGCAACTTTCTGGAAAATAACCTCTCCTGAACTCATCCACATACACACTTCCAACACTGCATTCTACACTAATAGGCGTATCTAATTCCAGAATCCTAAACGGTGGCTCAACTAAATGACAACCCATATCGCCAATAGCACCTGTTCCATAGTCCCACCAGCCTCTCCAATTGAAAGGAACAAGTTTATCTACATAAGGTTTGTATGGAGCACTTCCTAACCAAAGGTCCCAATCTAGCTCTTTGGGCATAGTCCCCTGAGCAGTTGGCCATTGAATACCCTGAGGCCATACAGGCCTGTCCGTCCAGCAGTATACTGTATGAACTTTTCCAATAATCCCCTCATCAAACCAATCCTGCAGTTTGCGAACTCCCTCTCCAGATCCGCCCTGGTTTCCCATCTGACTAACAATTTTATATTTCTTAGCTGCTTCAGTTAACATACGTGCTTCGTAAATATCGTGAGTTAGTGGCTTTTGCACGTACACATGTTTTCCTAACTGCATCGCAGCCATAGCAATCATGGCGTGATTATGATCTGGTGTCG
>JACMPF010000196.1 GCA_014377665.1 Pedobacter sp.
ATAAGAACAATGGCGGAAGATCTAACCATCATAAATAGCGTAAGTAAAGAAGAGAAATATCAGAGCTTACTACCTCAAATCAAAGGTTTAATAACAGGTGAAACTGATCAGATAGCTAATTTAGCCAATATTTCAGCCGCTTTGAAGGAGCAGTTCAGCTGGTTTTGGGTAGGCTTTTATCTTGTGAAGGGAGAGGAGTTGGTTTTAGGTCCTTTTCAAGGTCCGGTAGCCTGCACCAGAATTAAAAAGGGTAAAGGTGTTTGTGGGTCATCTTGGGAAAGGTCTGAAGTTTTGATAGTGCCAGATGTAGATAAGTTTCCGGGCCACATTGCTTGTGCTGCCGCTTCAAGATCTGAAATTGTGCTTCCTTTATATAACAAAGGTGAACTTATTGGAGTTCTTGATGTTGATAGTGAGCATCTTGCACATTTCGATGAAATAGACGCCACTTATCTCGGACAAATTCTTGATTTCTTAAATGGCTAAGTTATCATATTCCTATTATCAAAACATTGATGTGAATGCAGTCGCTGTTGATTTACTAGGTAAGTATCTTTTTACCTCAATTGATGGTGCTGTTACTGGCGGGATAATAGTTGAAACAGAAGCTTATAAGGGTGTTGAGGATAAGGCTTCTCATGCTTATGCTGGGCGCTTTACGAATAGAACACAGACCATGTATGAAGAGGGAGGACTGGCTTACGTTTATTTATGTTATGGGATCCATCATCTCTTTAATGTGGTAACGGGTCCAAAAGGAATTCCTCATGCGGTATTAATACGAGGGCTGGAGCCGGTTGAAGGCTTGGAACATATGCTTTCAAGAAGGGGGATGAGTATCCTGAAATCTAATATTACTGCCGGGCCTGGGGCATTGGCAAAGGCAATGGGTATCGATAAAAATCTTAATTCAGCTGATTTACAAGGTGATCTGATCTGGGTAGAAGACAGGGGATTGGGATTTAAGAACGAACAAATTGTTGCTTGTCCTCGGGTCGGCGTAGCTTATGCTGAGGACCATGCTTTACTGCCATGGCGTTATTTTGTAAAGGGAAATAGGTTTGTAAGCAAGCCAAATAATACATTTGAAAAATGAATTTGGATAATGAATTGGAATTAAATTTTGAGCGTACTATTGAATTCGCAAAGCATATGGATGTTGCAGATTCTTTACGTGAATTGAGACAGGAGTTTTTATTTCCTCACCAAAATGGGAGACCTTTTATATACTTATGTGGCAACTCTTTAGGATTGCAACCTAAAGCCGCGTATGAGGTAGTAAATGTTCAATTGAAAAGCTGGGAGAATATGGCTGTTGAAGGTTGGTTCCAGGGGAATGCACCCTGGATGTTTTATCATAAAACGATCAAGGAAATGATAGCGCCGATTGTAGGTGCAAAGCCTTCTGAAGTTTGTCCGATGAATACTTTAACAGTGAATTTACATCTCCTGATGGTAAGCTTCTACAAGCCTTCAGGGAAACGTTACAAGATCATAATGGAGGCTGGCGCATTTCCATCAGATCAATATGCTGTAGAAAGTCAGGTCCGTTTTCATGGTATGGACCCTGCTGATGCCATTATTGAGGTTAGTCCAAGAGAAGGTGAATATACACTAAGAACTGAAGATGTAATCGCGCAGATATCAGAACATGGTGAGGAGATTGCACTTGTTTTATTTGGTGGGATCAACTACTTTACCGGTCAGTGGTTTGATATGGAAGCTATTACCATCGCTGGTCATGCAGCTGGTGCAATAGTTGGATTCGACCTGGCTCATGCCGCGGGAAATGTTCCTGTGTATTTACATGACTGGGGGGTTGATTTTGCTTGCTGGTGTTCATATAAATATCAGAACGCAGGTCCGGGGGGAATCAGCGCAATATTTGTACATGAAAAACATTTTGAAGAACGGTCACTAAACAGATTGTCTGGCTGGTGGGGATATAAGGAGTCTGAGCGTTTCAAGATGGAAAAAGGGTTTGTTCCGGAATACGGCGCGGATGGTTGGCAGGTAAGCTGCACTCAAGTCATTCCGATGGCACTGTATCATGCCTCCCTTTCTTTGTTTAAAAAAGCAGGATACATGGAGCCACTGCGGAAGAAAAGTATTGCCTTGACTTCTTATCTCTTTTATACTATTGATCAGGTAAACCTAGCTCTGGGTGAAGAATATTATAAAATTATCACTCCCTTAAACAGTAGTGACAGGGGTGCACAGCTCTCTATGATTGCGAAGCAAGATGGTAAGTTTGTTTTTGAACACTTGGTAGCAAACAACGTGCTTGGCGATTGGCGTGAACCAAATGTTATCAGGCTAAGTCCTGTCCCTTTATACAATTCATTTGAGGACATATATGTTGCTGGAAACCTACTTTTAGAAATAAGTAAAAAGCTTTTTAAATAATCGAAATTCATGATCAATTACAACCCTAAAGATTGGTTTACCTTTATATTTCATATCCATAAGGCTGACACCTTCAGGAAATTATGGCCATTGATGTTAAGTGTTGCTGCTTTTTCCGGACTTATTACCTTTGTGGAGCTCAATTACATAAAACTCGGCGAAAGCATGTATGTGAAGAACGTAGGCATGATGCATAGTCTTTTAGGACTCGTTATCTCGCTTTTATTAGTTTTTCGGACTAACACATCCTATGATAGGTGGTGGGAAGGGCGCAAATTACTAGGTGCCTTGACAAATGTTAGCAGGAATCTGGCGATTAAGGTCAAGTCGCTGCGCCTTGATGAAAGTCACCTAGAGTTTTTCGAGTATGCGATACCTAAGTATGCCTTTGCGCTAAAGGAGCACCTGCGTGAAAAACAGTATTTTGGTAAAAACAGTTTCTTGATTGAAGTAGATGGGGGTAAGCACATTCCCAATCAGGTTGCTGCCAGCCTATCATTAAGAGTTTATGATCTGCTGGCTGAAGGATTGATCAGTCAGGAACAGCTTTTAATAATATCAGCAGATATACAGCAGTTCACAGATATTTGTGGTGGTTGTGAGCGGATTAAGAAAACACCCATACCTTTTTCTTACAGCACTTTTATTAAAAAGTTTATATTCGTATATGTACTCACTCTGCCGATCGGCTGGGTGTTTAGTCTAGGTTATTTTTTAATTCCAATAGTGCCTTTCATTTTATACGTGTTGGCCAGCTTGGAGTTGATTGCAGAGGAAATTGAGGATCCTTTTGGCATGGATGCCAATGATTTGCCGGTAGACACAATTTGCGATAATATTGAGAAGCATGTAGGGGAGATATTAAGGTAATTATGATAAAGATTGCATGGGATCCCATTTATGCCCATCCTCTGCCGGAAGGCCATCGCTTTCCGATGGTTAAGTACGAACTTATTCCGGAGCAACTGCTTTATGAAGGAGCGATCAGTATTACAAACCTATTTTCTCCTAAGCCGGTAGCTGAAGCCAATATCCTATTGGCTCATGATGTGCTGTATTGGGAGCAGTTGAGGGACTTGACGCTTCCAGCTAAGGAACAGCGACGTATTGGTTTTCCGCTATCTGCAAAGCTAATAGAACGGGAACTTAGGATAGCTCAAGGTACGATTGATGGAGCTTTATATGCGCTCCAGTTTGGAATTGCTTTTAATGTAGCCGGTGGTACCCATCATGCGGGTAGTAATTGGGGAGAAGGTTTTTGCATGCTGAATGATCAGGCGATCGCTGCTAACTACTTACTTAAGAAGGGGTTGGTGGGTAAGGTGTTAATCATAGATTTAGATGTACACCAGGGGAATGGTACGGCAGAGATCTTTGCTAATGAACCCAGGGTATTTACCTTTTCTATGCATGGGGAGAAAAATTTCCCTTTTAGAAAAGAAAACTCAGATTTGGATATTGGCTTGGAGGATGAGACAAATGACGATATATTTTTAGGAAAGCTTCGCAGGAGCTTGCCTATTTTATTGGAGCAAGAACCTGATTTTGTTTTTTATCTTGCCGGCGTTGATGTTTTGAGTAGCGATAAACTGGGTAAGCTGTCTTTATCTAAAGCTGCTTGTAAAGAGCGGGACAGGATGGTGTTGCAGTTCTGTAAAGACCACAGTTTGCCGGTACAGGTAAGTATGGGTGGAGGGTATTCTCCAGCGATCAAAGATATTGTTGATGCACATTGCAACACTTTTAAGGTAGGAATTGATATTTTTGACTGATTATGAAAATTGTGATAGCTGAAAAGCCTTCTGTGGCGCGTGAGCTGGCTAAGGTGTTTGGTGCGACTACAAAGAAGGACGGATATATTGAAGGTAAGGGATATTCTTTTACTTGGGCGTTCGGCCATTTGCTCCAGCTGGCACCACCTCAAGAATATGGTTACATAGGGTGGAGACGGCAGCATCTGCCGATGTTACCGCTTAAATTCAAGCTGGGAATACGGAAGATCAAAACCAAAGATGGATTGGTAGAAGATCCTGGTGTTCGTAAGCAGCTGGATATTATTAAGAGATTATTTGATGAGGCTACGGAGATTATTGTGGCAACCGATGCCGGGCGTGAAGGTGAACTCATTTTCCGCTACATATATTATTTCCTGAAATGTAAAAAACCTTTTAAGCGGTTATGGATTTCCTCTCAAACTGACGAAGCGATAAAGGAAGGCTTCAGAAATTTGAAGCCAGGCATAGACTACGATACGCTATTTAATTCTGCGCATTGTCGCTCAGAATCTGATTGGCTGGTTGGTATGAATGCTACTCAAGCCTTAAGTATCTCTGCAGGTTCCAGGTCTGTACTTTCTTTGGGAAGAGTGCAGACCCCTACTTTGGCAATGATCTGTTCTCGGTTTTTAGAGATCAAGAACTTTGTGCCACAGACCTTTTATCAACTGGCTATTCAGGTAGATAAGGGTGGTCAATTATTCAGGGCGATGTCTGTAAATAATTTTGATAAGAAAGAAGATGCTGAAAATACTTTTGCGAAAATTGAAGATTTAGAGTCTGGTTTTAGCAATGGTGCTCGGATAGCTGCAGTGGAAGCTAAACCACGAAAAGAGCCGCCACCGCTGTTACATGATTTAAGTAGTTTGCAGCAGGAAGCCAATAAGAAAAGAAGCTTAACGGCCGATCAGACTTTAAACATCCTGCAGGGATTATACGAAAGTAAACTAATTACTTATCCAAGAACTGGAAGCAGATATATTGGAGATGATGTATATGCTGGCGTTCCACTATTGATAACCAAACTTAGGGAGCATAACGAATTTGGAAAACAGGCTGAGTTCTTAGCTACAGTATCTTTAAATAAAAGAAGTGTAAATGCAAAGAAGGTTACGGATCACCATGCAATTCTGCCCACCGGGGAATCACCTTATCAATTGAGTGGGGATAAGAAAGCCATTTACGATATGGTTGCCGGGCGTTTGTTGGAGGCTTTTCATCAAGAATGTGTGAAGGAAATAACTAAGATCACTGTAGAATCTGGATCTTTATTTGTCGCAAATGGTACAGTGATTCGCATTGCGGGATGGCGTTCAGTCTTTAATGATAAAGATGAGGAGAAAAAAGACGAAGAGAATCCATCTTTACCTAAAGTAAAAGTGGGAGAGGCATTGCCAATTGTCAAAAAAGCATTATTGGAAAAACAGACTAAACCAAAGTCTCTATATAATGAGGCGTCACTGCTTAAGGCACTGGAAACTTCCGGAAAGGATATTGAGGATGAAGAGTTGCGTTATGCGATGAAAGATAGTGGTTTGGGTACGCCTGCAACCCGGGCAGCAATTATTGAGACCCTAATTAACAGAGTGTATGTTATTCGGGAAAAGCGAAACCTTGTGCCTACAACCAAAGGGCTTGCGGTGTATGAGGTAGTTAAGGATAAAAAGATTGCGCAGGCAGAACTTACTGGTCAGTGGGAAAAGCGTTTGGAAGAAATCAGATCGGGTGCTTCCGTTGCAGATTTCAAAGCGGAGATTACTGAATATACCAAAACGATAACCAGTGAGCTTCTGTTAGCTGGTGTTGGAATGTTTCAGAGTTAAACAATATAGCCTAGGATGATGTTTATATTTGCATACCAACACCTATCAAAATGAAAACTGATCTTATAGAAATATTCCAGACCATTAGAGCATCATTGCAGCCTTATACCACGCTCGGTTTTGATAACCGTACCAACAGCGACACAGTCTATGATTTATGGAGTAATAAAAAT
>JACMPF010000197.1 GCA_014377665.1 Pedobacter sp.
GGCTTGCCAGCCCATTTTGTAGGTGTCTTTGTATTTCTCTATGTCTTCCGGCAGGGCCTGCACAGGCCAGTGAGGTGCATTATGAGCCACATATAAAAAGAAAGGAGCATTTCCTTTGCTGAACTCCTTAATGTATTCAGACGCCTTTTCATTGATCGCATCAGTATGGTAGTAATTTTTCGAAACTGTAGTTACAGGCTTCGTACCCTCAACCAGACTAAAGGGGTCAAAGAAATCAACTACACCCCATATTGTCCCGTAAAACTTTTCGAAACCTCTATTTGTAGGATATTGATCAAGAGGCGAAAATAGCGGATGCTCCGTTTTATGGTTCAGCCAATTCATCTGATCTTGCGAATTTTTCTGTACAATCGTGTTAGATACGTGCCACTTACCAGTCATCGCCGTGCGATAACCTGCTTGCTTTAACACCTCAGCAATGGTTACTGTGTTTTTTCCGAGGTAGCCACGGTAGCCCTCGTCGTTTTGAGGAGTGGTCATGTCACCAATACCGGCATCATGGTTGTATAGCCCTGTCAACAAAGAAGCCCGGGTTGGACAACACCTGGATACATTATAAAATTGTTTGAATTGAATGCCTTGCTTTGCGATTTTGTCTAGGTTTGGCGTGTTAATTTCGCCTCCGTAGCAACCCAGATCTGAGTAGCCAAGGTCATCTGCCATGATCAGAATAATATTAGGACGCTTATTAGGTTTTGGTTTAGGGTTGGCTGCGTATGCAGCGTAGGGAGCGCAGGCGGTTAAAATAATAAAACCTATAAAAGCATGCTTGAGGTAATGAAGCTTCATGTAAATGGTATTTTTAAGGAAAGATACGAGAATTATTTTACACACCGGAAGCCAGTATGCTCCAGCCCGGTATCGGCAGAACTGGTCATTTTCTTATCGATGCGGTATCCTTCGCAGTAGGAAGCGTTGCATAAAAAGGAGCCACCTTTCACTACTTTTTCCCCATGTTCATCATCAGCGCACCATTCCCAAACGTTCCCGGCAAGGTCATACACACCATAATCGTTAGCAGGAAAAGAGCCTACTGGTGCAGCGCGGTAAAAGCCATCGCGGTTGGTGTTGTTGTAGGGGAAGTCGCCCTGCCAAGTGTTGGCTTTTACCTTATCCTGATCAATGTCTTCATTGCCCCATGGAAACTTGGAATCGGACTTGCCACCATGAGCTGCTCTTTCCCATTCTGCAGCAGTAGGCAGGCGTTTACCCGCCCAATTGGAATAAGCGACAGCATCTTCCCAGGAAACATGCACCACTGGTTGTCTTTCGATTCCTTTAAGACTGCTTTTTGGCCCCTGTGGATGTTTCCAACTTGCGGCTTTCGTCCATACCCACCATGCTCCCGGATTGTTCACATTAACTGGTTTGGTTGGCGCATGAAATACTAGGGAAGCAGCCACGAAGACGCTGTCAGGTGGCTTAGGCGTACCTGGAGGTAGTTGCTTTTGCAGGTCTTCCCACTTGGGAACGCGCTCTGCTGTGGTAATATATTTTGTTGCTGCAACGAACTTTGAGAATTGTGCATTGGTCACCTCCGTTTCATCCATCCAAAAGCCAGTCTGGCCTTCTGATTCGGGGATCCATACCATGCCGGTGTCACTGCTAGTCCGGTTTTTTAAGATCGCCTTTGAAGGCATTACCCCAAACCGCTTAGGCAGATTGCTAGAGCAGTCGGCCGCTACTATTGCTTGGTTTTTACCAGCGTCATCATTACTGCCGAATTTACATCCGTAAGTGCAGCATATTATTAGCAAGAAATACACAATAACTTTGTTCATGACTATATCCCTATAACGTCCTTTTTCTTTTTTTGGCGCATTGTTTTGGGTATCACGGCAAGAATTTCTTCTTTCAGCGCATTGAGTGTGCGCTTTTTAATAAAATTTTTATGCGTTACCAAACTGATCTCCCGAACGGGTTCAGGTGACTTAAAATAACGAACTTTGCTTAATTGTTTGTTGCTTAATTCCTCTAAAGCCAACTCCGGTAACAATGTCGCACCATTGTTCATATCGACCATCCTGATCAGTGTTTCTACGCTTCCAGTGTTGTAGGTTAGGCCCTGAAGGCGGTTTTGCTTGGTGGAGCGACAAATGTTTAACACTTGAGAACGCATGCAATGCCCTTCATTTAACAACCAGATGTTCTCGTCTTCCAGATCATCGGCATCAATTGTTTTCTTTTTAAACAGCTTGCTATTTTTGCTGATATAAGTCACGAAGTTTTCGTAGTAAAGTGGCGTTTCCTGAATGGCGGCATCTGCGAGAGGAGTAGCAAGAATTCCACAATCTAACACCCCTGTTTTTAAGTGGTGAATGATATCTTCCGTTGAATATTCCCAAATCAAAAGATTGAGGCCGGGGTATTTTTCCATCATAGCAGCGATGACTTTTGGCAAAAGGTATGGTGCAACGGTAGGGATGATGCCGACTTTAAGTTCGCCAACCACATCTAGCTGCTGACTGCTTATCAGTTCTTTAACCTTAAGGCTCTCCTGCAAAATAACCCTTGCCTGCTCGATAATTTGAGCGCCGATTTCCGTTGGGATTACTGGTTGCTTACTTCGGTCGAAAATCTTTACGTTTAGCATTTCCTCGAGCTTCTGCACCTGCATGCTCAACGTTGGCTGGGTTACGAAACACTTCTCTGCAGCACCCACGAAGCTTCTGTAGGTATCAACAGCCACGATATATTCCAACTGTACTAAGGTCATATAGTTAAATCTTATTTGTTTTCTCAAAGATATCAATTTTAGCTATCGTTCAATATTAAATTCCGGTTACTATATGAAGCAGAATGACAATTTCTTTAAGTTTGTAGCCAGTCAAATTAATTAATACACGTGGGCAAAGACAAATTACGAAAGTTTGCAGAGATAGACACCTTTCCAAATGTATACCAGATGGAAGAAGGTAAGGTACTTAAAGGCAATTGGGGAAAAAATCATTTTAAAAATGGCAATCCGATTGTGTTGGAACTTGCTTGTGGTAAAGGTGAGTATGCAGTAAATCTTGCTAAAATGTTTCCACAAAAGAACTTCATCGGCATAGACCTTAAGGGCAACCGAATTTGGAGAGGTGCGCGTACAGGTGTAGATGAAGGCCTTATGAACCTTGCGTTCTTAAGGATTCAAATTGAAGACATTGTAGAATACTTTGGAACAGATGAAGTTGACGAGATTTGGATTACATTCCCAGATCCACAGCCTCAAGAAAGTCGTGAAAAAAAGCGATTGACCTACCCGGGCTTTCTTGCAAAATATAGGCATTTCCTTAAGTCGGACGGTAAGATCAACTTGAAGACCGACAACGATGGCTTGTATCTTTATACTATTGAAATGGTAGCGGAATTGGGTTTGAGTTCCTTTAAAAACACTACTCAGCTGTATAAGTCCGAATTTTATGACGAGGTTTTATCTATCAAAACTCATTATGAACGCATCTATCTGAAACACGATAAGAATATTAATTACATTCAATTCTCTTTGGATAAACTTTAATTGCGCTATGGAAGAGTCTTTCTATGATCAGGTGTTTGAATTGGTTAGATTGATTCCTGAAGGGAGGGTGACTTCTTATGGAGCCATTGCCAGGAGCTTAGGCTCTGGTGGTTCTGCAAGAATGGTGGGTTATGCGATGAGCAATGCAGGATTGTCTCATCCTCCAGTCCCCGCGCACCGGGTAGTCAATAGCACAGGATTGCTGACTGGTAAATTTCATTTTTCGCCTCCAGAACAGATGGAAGAACTTCTGCAAGCAGAGGGTGTTATTGTAGTAGACAATAAAATAAAGAACTTTAAGGTTGTCTTTTGGGATCCAATGCTGGAGCTTTAGGCTGTATATAGAAATCATGGAAGAAACAAAAGTTCGTTGTAGCTGGTGCGGTACTGATCCGCTTTATGTGGAATACCATGATGAGGAATGGGGCAAGCCCGTTTACGACGATAAAACCTTATTTGAATTCCTCATTCTTGAAGGTGCACAGGCGGGTTTGAGTTGGATCACCGTCTTAAAACGTCGTGAAGGTTATCGAAAAGCGTTTGCAGATTTCGACGTGAAAAAAGTAGCTGCTTTTGATGAGAATGATGTTGCGCGTTTGCTTAATGATCCGGGCATTATAAGAAATAAGCTGAAGGTAAATTCAGCAATTAGAAATGCACAGTTGTTTATAGAAGTTCAACAAGAATACGGCTCATTCTCTAACTTTATGTGGGGTTTCCTACCCAATAAAGCGCCTATTCAAAATCAAATTTATGGGATGCAAGATGTCCCTGCTAGGACAGAAATTTCTGATTCCATCAGTAAAGACATGAAAAAGCGTGGCTTTAAGTTTTTTGGCTCAACGATTTGCTATGCACACATGCAGGCTACTGGAATGGTAAATGATCACCATCTGGATTGCATTGCGAGATAATTATTTTTTAGCAGCGTTGTAGGTGGAAACAATCGATACCAGAGATTTGCCATCAATTGTTTCCATTGCTTTTATTTTAGTAGCAAGTTCATCGTCGTTCGTTAGCTTTTGGAGTAAGATAGCCTTAATCGTCGGCGTTTTTGCAGCTGCAGTGGCATTATCAACTAAAATTTCCTGCATTGGTCCGGTTCCAAACTTTTCGATAAAATAAGTTGTCGGCATCATAGCTTTTGTTGGCACAGTTGCGTTGTTCCTACCGCCTCCCAGGCTAATACCAGCTCCCATACCAACACCCCCAAATCCGCCGGTACCACCACCAATGCCAAAAGAGGGCCTGACTTTAGTTCTCTTTTGAACAGGCTCCTCAACAGGTACATTGCCTCCTATCGAGTATAAATTAACAGCTCCCAACTCTACGACTTTGAAAAAGCGGTACTCCAGGTCTTTGTTGATCAATATAGGTTTACTTACAAAAGTCTCCCC
>JACMPF010000198.1 GCA_014377665.1 Pedobacter sp.
CCATAGTTTTTTAAATCGTCGATCACATCAGGCTGATCTACCTGCTCTTGCACTTTTGCATCCGGGCGCCCTTCTACCATCATATCCCTGCTAAACTCGCTTGCCAAAATAACCAACGTTCGATCCAAACGGCCACTTTGCTCCAGGTCTTTAATGAGCTGCGCTATGGGCCCATCAATCATTTTTTTCATTGCTACCCCACGTGTATATCCATTGTCATGAGTATCCCATCCTTTAAACGGTTCATACTCTGTGGTCACGCTAACAAATCTCGCCCCTTGTTCAACAAGCCTTTTGGCCATTAAACACCCGAGGCCGAATTTGCCGGTATTATAAACATCGTATACCTCCTTCTTCTCCTTTGCTAAATCAAAGGCCTTGGCTTCCGGAGATTTTAACAGTATATAGGCTTGTTCCATGGAACGGCGCAATGATTCTTTCTGATAATCACTGCCATATTCACCCATTGGACTGTTGCCGATCAACTGATTATATAATTGGTTCCTTTTTTCAAACCGGGCAGCAGACATCCCCACTGGCGGTTGTACAGATTCTAAGCCGGCCGTTGGGTCAGGTATAATAAAAGGGCCAAACTCGTTACCAAGAAAGCCAGCAGTGTGATAGGCTTTTAGTTCTTCCGCCTCGCCGAGGTTGAAGCGTTGCCCGATATTGATAAAGGAAGGAATCACCGGATTCAATGGACCCAGTTCCTTTGCTATCCATGACCCGATGTGCGGAACAGAGACAGATTGTGGAGGTTTATAGCAAGTGTGCCAATGATATTGATGCCTGGAATGTAGAATATGCCCCATATCAGCTGCTACATAGGATCTGATCAATGTACCTTTATCCATAATTCCCCCAATTGATTCCAGCCCTTCTGAAAAATGAATTCCGTTAAGAGCGGTTGGTATTGATTTAAAAGTGCTCAATACACTGTTCGATTGCATTCCCTTAGAAAAGGGGGTAAATTTTTTAGGGTCAAAGGTATCTGTGTGTGGCATGCCTCCGGCCATCCATAGCAGGATGACGGAATCTGCTGTCGACTTTGCATTCTTGTAATTATTCGCCCCAAAAACTTTGGTAATAGGTATCCCTGCAGCCATTGCTGCGATAGCAGCGGCGCTTGTATTCTTCAGAAAATCTCTTCTATTCCAATTCATATCATTGTTTATAACACCTGCTTAATATATTATTTGAAATTCTGGCAGTAGTACAATTGACCAAAACAGATCCTGAATCGCATCTGCATCGGGCAAATCACCTAATGCTTTATCTGCCAGATTCAATTCTTTATCGGATGGAGTTCTACCCAAAGCTTTTAGATAAAACTCATTAATAGCCTGTTTCTTATTTTTAAACTTGGTTTGCCACCTTAAGGCACCTTGTTTTATCGCCTCATTGAACTTAGTTCCATTTGTGAATTCCAATGCCTGGAGCAAGTTTGCCTGCGAATCCCTGCTGGTAGCAACTGTCTCACGATTCGGCCTGCCTAATGATGTCAAGTAGCTGTTATTGGCAACTAATGATGACCGTACAAAAGCAGTGTTCTTTCCTAAATCAGTATAAGTCAATTTTTTGAACGGATTATACCGCAGCTCATTGTCCATAAAAACCGGAAATATAACATTACTTATGGCATCGGTAAATTGCTCTGCTGTCATCCGCTTGCGCAGCATTCCGGTAAATTTATATTTAGGACTACCAATTAGTGCGGCATCTTTGAATCCTACTGAGCGCAGTTGATAGGTATCAGAAGTCGCAATCATGTAGATCAATTCTTTCGTATCAAATTGTTTACTCGTAAAATTATAAGCCAACCAGTCTAATAAGTTCTGATCCCAGGGCTCGTTGTCCATCACATCAACTGGCTCAACCAACCCCCGTCCCATCATTTGCGCCCAGATACGATTTACAATTGTTCTGTATAACCTGCCATTTATAGGCTTAGTCATATTCTGAGCCAGTTGTTTACGCTTTTCTTCGACGCTTGCCTTACTACTTATAGTCCCCAATTCTTTCCAAAGCATTCTGGGATCTACGAAACGCCCTGTGGGTTTATCGCAACGGTTGATTTCCAAGCTGGACTTTGAGAAAACATTAGCAAAAGCATATGCGTCATCAAGTTTCCAATCGCTAATAAAACTGTTGTGACAGGAAGCACACTTTAGATTAAGCCCTAAAAATACCTGAGAAACGTTTTGAGCAGCCTGCATTTCTATTGTCTGACTTGAATTTACAACGCCCCGCCATTCGATCCCCTGAATAAATCCTTTTGAGTCGTCAGTCGGATTTAATAGCTCGCGAACAAATTGATCATACGGCTTATTCGTTCTTATAGCCTGGTATAACCAATTTGTAATATTTGATCTGCCTCCTGTAATATAACCTGTACCTGTATAATCATTCCTTAAGGCATCATTCCAAAATGTTAACCAATGTAAAGCATAGTCATCTTGCCTGTTTAGCAATTCCCTAACCCAAATCGCTCTTTTGTCTTGCCTGTTGTCTTTCGCAAACCTTTCTAAATCATCCGGCGTTGGCAGGAGCCCAATAATGTCCAGATAAATTCTACGCAAATAAATACGATCATCTACTTTTCCGGGCCAAGTAATCTTCCTTTTTTTGAAGTAATCATTTACCCAAATATCTACCGGATTATTTACTTTTTTGGAACCGGATGCAGATGGCAATTTGGGATTTCTAGGAGCTAGCTGGGCAACCCTGAACTCAGTGGCTTTGACTCCCTTGCCACCGCTATCCGGCCATGGGGCACCTTTGACAATCCAGAGTTTAACAATTCCAATATCTCTTTGACTCAGCTTTTTTTCATCTGAAGGCATGAAATCTTTATGGTCGACCGGAAGTGTTATACGTCTGAATAATTCACTTTGATCAGGCTTGCCAGGTACGATTACAGGTCCATCCTCCCCTCCTTTAAGCGCCATGAATTTGCTATCTAACCTAAGCCCGGCCTTCATTTTCTCCGCACCGTGACAGCTATAACAATTATGTGCGAGAATGGCTTTCACCTCCGTATTTAATTCGAGATCTTCAGAAGTTAAATTTTCAGACTTAGTATCAGGCGACTTCGTAGTGGCTTCTGACTTTATTAATTGTACTTTTGCGATTCTTGTCGCATCTCCATCTTCAGGCCAAGGTGCTCCCTTACTTATCCAAA
Source organism: Pedobacter sp. (assembly GCA_014377665.1). Classification (GTDB taxonomy): domain Bacteria; phylum Bacteroidota; class Bacteroidia; order Sphingobacteriales; family Sphingobacteriaceae; genus Pedobacter. The sequence continues at coordinate 3,182 of JACMPF010000198.1, forward strand.
ACTTGACGATATCAATGTCTTGATCTTTTAACATTTTCCCTTCAGAAGGCATAACCTTTTTATGATCTACGGGAAGAGTGATCCGCCTGATTAATTCACTTCTATTAGGGTTGCCCAGAATAATGACCGGTCCATCTTCGCCACCTTTGAACGCAAACTCTTTTATATCCAGTCTTAGTCCTCCCTTTTTCTTATCAGGACCATGACATTTATAACAACTATTACTAAAAATAGCTTGTACTTCTGCATGCAGCGCGATCTCGTTCTCCTTTGTCAGTGGTAAAGAATCCTTTTTTAAAGAGGTTAAATCAAATTTGACTATTGGCTTTCCTTTTTTAATATTCCATGGAAGGGTCGACGATATGAAATCACCACCGTGAGTTAGCTCAGCGCCAATATGACCAGCAACTGTAACACTAATGGCAGTAAAAAAGAGCATGAATCGATAAGCCAAGATAGCAAACTTGGTCTTCTTTTTTGTGATTACATACAGCAATAAGGAAGTGCATAAGGCCAGTATTGCTGTTACCAGCCCTGTCCATTTATGCAGGTCTAGCTTACTTCCTTCATAGTCGCCGTTTGTGGAAAGTAGCCATCCAAAGATCACAGAAATAGCTGCTGTACCTACTCCAATGATAACAAATATATTTATTCCTATACGCAGTTTTGAATCGTAGTTTTTCAATGTAAACAATTCCAAAACGGCTGCTATTATGATTACACTTACGGGAAAATGCACTGTTAATGGGTGCAAATGACCTAAAAATTCTAAAAACCAGTAGGTTTGCTCTTCAATCATACTTATTCTTTGATTATTTTTCTATTCATTTTTTATTCATCATTCTTTGTGTTA
>JACMPF010000199.1 GCA_014377665.1 Pedobacter sp.
AAGGGCCCAGTCTTCTCTTCTTTAACATTTTTTAGTGTGAGAATATTTTTGACCCCATATTGTATACTTATATATTTTACCGGCGTGCCTTTTAGCTCAGCAAACTCTGGTAAGATAGCACCTGGAGATAACTGAAGGTTAGGTGCTATCCAAACTTCGTAGTTTTCATTATTATTATCTTGATAACCATATTTTTCTGCATCATATCCACCTATTTGTTTTCGTTCTCCAGTAGCTTTAAAATTCTTAAAAGTCAAATTTCCACCCTGTTTTTCAAGATCTTGCTTAGTGAATTTCGTTGCATATTGCTTTTGGAATAGAGGCGCATCTACTAGTAAGATAGCCGATCGCCCGGGACCGTCTACAATCATCTTTAAAGTAGCAAGGCCCATATCTATTTCCATGCTAGATAAACTACCATTAAATTTTACCTTGCTAATCGATGGCAATTGATCTGCATCTATTGTTTTCTTTTGATTATCATTAAGGTCGTATGAGATATCATACGTGAGTGTTCCCTGGTTAATTATCTTTTGCGCTTTTAAAGACGAAGATCCAGCGGCCATCATCAGAATTAACAATACCAGATTTCTAGCTCTAAATGGGAATATTCCTTTTATAATCATTTGTTTACCATTTGATATGTTCTTTATTAATAAAAGCAGCAATACCGATTTTAAAATCTTCACTATCGCGGACTCTTGCGTTAATATTTACGGCCAGGGACAGGCTTTTCTCTAGAAAAGGATTGGTCGTTTGTCCAATAAGCTGCTTAGTGATCATTAATGAGTTTGAAGATGCAGTCTCACATAGACGTCTAGCAAAGTTCATAACTTCCTGATCAATTTCCTTTTTACTTTTTATAAAAGTGATCAGTCCAAAATTGAGTGCTTCAGAAGCTGGAAACAACTCTCCACTAAGTAAAATGCGCTTAGCAACTGTCTCACTAATTTTTCTTAGTAGAAAGCAGGAAACTATCGCGGGTACAAAACCTAAATTTACCTCTGTATATCCAAATTTGGCCTCTGGTACAGAAAAGATAATGTCGCATACAGTGGCCAACCCACATCCACCCGCTATAGCGTGACCTTCCACTTGGGCAATCACCACTTTTGGGAGGTAATAGATAGTGGTAAACAATAGTTTTAAATTCTCAGAATCTGATAGATTTTCTTCATAGGTATTCTGCTGAAGCTTTTGCAGATAGGCTAAGTCAGCACCAGCACTAAAAGTCGATCCTGAAGCCTTTAATATTATTAACTTAACCGCTTCATCTTCCGAAGCTTTGAGGAAATATGCGGTGAGTTTTGAAATGACATCCGGATTTAAGGCATTGCGTTTTTCAGGTCTGTTAAGCACAATCGTAGCGATACGATCCGTAATTGAGTATAAAACAACATCTTCTATCATGGATTTTTTGTTTTGACCATTAACGAATCAAATATATAGAATGCAAATTAATATCATAGAAATTAAGATTAGTCAATGTTTTTCACTATCGCTTTTTTATGGCCAAGCGTCAATTGCTTTAGTTCGGTTCGACTAATAGAATAGTCATAAAACTGAATATTATCACTTTCTATTTTTAAATAAGGGCGTATAGAAGATAAAAGGTTTTCAGTGCATACGATCGTTTTAATATGTTGTTGTTCTAAAAATGGCTGAATGTTTCTCTTAAATAGTTTATCATCAACCTTCAACTCAGTATATAGGATAGCTTCATTGCTTTTGATAAAGGCAATTGCATAGTAGTTCCTGATATTGAAAATCACTATTTTTTTTTGGCAATTCTTTTTGAACTTATCGAAGCTTGTCAGCATTTGTAAAACAAAGCATAGCGCTAGGCTATATCGCAGTATGGATTTATTATAAAAATTTAATGAAACTAATATTCCTCCTATAGCCAGAGTTAGTATGAATAATTCCACTTTACTTATCCATATTGAAGACACGCTCGACAAAGGAAGTTCAGCAATATATTTCAATCCTGCATTGGTTAAACCTATCAGCCATTCGAGAATTTCCGCAAGGAAGTTAAGCCTAAATACAAGAATAAGTATGCCTAAATACATTATTCCCGTGACGGGCAATAGAATAAATAGATTGCTTAAAAGGAAGTACGTCGGGAATTGGTGGAAATAATAAACGCTTAAAGGGAAGGTAAAAACTTGGGCAGCAATTGAGATACTGATAGCCGTCCATATTTTTCTAAGAAAGATATTTTTAAGAAAGAACCAGCCTTCTATTATAGGCTGCAACATAATCAGTCCTAAAACCGCCAGATAGGACAATTGAAATCCAACGTCCCAAATAGTATATGGATCATAAACTAAAATTAAGAATGCGGAGAATGCTAGGATGTTATAACCAGCAGAGGAACGACTAGCACTTTTACCAATGATAAAGCCCGAAATCATTATCGCTGCTCTAAGTACTGATGGAGATAGTCCAGTAAGCAATGTGTAAGACCATATGAGTGTTAGAATTACAAATGATTTAAACAATCGTGTAAATTTTCGACGATTCAAAAAAGCAAATATCCAGTTCAATAGAATATATATCAAACCCACGTGCATACCCGATACGGATAAAGCGTGGATAGTACCCGTTCTCGCATAATAACTAAGCACATCTTCGTCCAGGTCTGCGCGATATCCGAGGATTAATGTGGAAGCAACGGAATATACATTGTCATCTTCTAAGATTTCTCGAAAGTATCTAACTTGACGGGCTCGAACATTATATGCTAAATTCATTAACACGTTGCCCTTATTTTTTCCAGTCGATAATACTTCCTTTTGAACTAAAAATGCTTGATGGTAGATATGTTGTTCCGCTAGCCAATTTTTATAATTAAACGTTGCAGGATTGGGATTAGCTCTTGTTTCCTTTGCTAGGTTCGGAATAATCAACTCATCTCCGTATGAAATCTTAAGAGTTGAATTGGGTTCGAGTTTGATGCTTATTAAAATATTTCCAGTCGTTTTAGTTTCTAATAAGTTCTCGTATCCCATTGCGACCTTTGCTTTGAACATTAGAATTTTATTTGTCACTTGCGGCTCCTGATTTACCACAATATTGAGATACTCGAAGTTTTTCTTGTCAAAGTGGTCATCGCGTAGTATTTCACTTTTATAAGTCGTTAGTGCAAAGCCAGACACAAACAACAAAAAATACAATCCGAAAGAGATCAAAGATTTGTAGCGATAGAGTCTGAACCCAGAATAACAAAAATTTAATACACCGAATGAAATAACAAAAAAAATAATTGTCAGATAAATAAATATCGGCGGCAAAATAGCCAATGGTTTAAAGCCGAAAAATAGTATTCCGGTTGTGAAGGGCACAATTGCCCTAACGTAGAAAAACTCAGAATTGGAAACGAAGTTGGACCTTGACATCAGATTTTTTAATACCCTTTATTTCATCCAGACCAGAGCTTATCGATTCTTTTCCTTGATAGACAATCACAGCATATCTGGCCCATAAATCGATTTGTTGAGTAACGCGATACCTGATATTGCTGTAACATTTGAATCCTTTATCCGCATAAGCACCAAAACTCGAACCATAGAGTACATCGTCTTCGTAAGCATAAATCCTACTATTGTACGAAGGGGTGTCAAAATAAGCAATCCTCAAATTGCCAGATACTTTAGATGATGGCAGATGATAATTGAAATCACTATAGATTAGTTTCCCAACCTCTTGAGTTACATTTCCCTTTTTATAAATGGAAATCTCTATCCGCTGCTGCAAATCTATACTCTTGTTTAATCTCCAATCTATCGCTAACCTTACACTTCCTTTTAAAACATTTCTAAGTTCCTGAGTTTTATCTGATGCATCAGGATTTTGTTGTTTCACTTCACGTTTAAGCCTAAATAATATTTTTAATGTTTTTTTTGGGATATAAACTCCCTGAGCAAGTAGTTCATAACCTTTTGATGCAGAGTCAACTCTAAATTTTAGCCAGGGAAACTTAAAATAATCAAAATAGACAGAGTATACGAAACGCTTGGACGGGGTAAAATTAAGTCCTGCATATGTGCCCTTCTCATTCCTAACATCTGTATTTTCACCAACAGCATTACTAAAAAAATTACTATAGTCGCGGTCATAATTCCTATGCAATAGCACAACTGAAAACTTCGGGGACAAGCTCGCCAATAGTCCATTTATAATTGCCCAACCACCATTTACGCTATACGCAACCTCACCATAGGAGTAAATATTCTTGAATGTGTAGTTATAATGAAAGCCCGTATTCAGCAGATTTTTTCCTGTAAAAGCATACTTATTATAGGCTGAGCTTCCCGTGATAAAATTTTGGTCATATGTGGATTGATAACTTACCAGGCCAAGATTTAGATTGTCAGACAAATACTGTAGTGCGCCTCCAAACACAAGTTGTCCCAAGCTGTTTTGATTTTTAAGCTCTGTTTTCGTCCGATGATATCCGCTGTCATTAATCGTCTGGATGGTGGTAGTACTATCAGGCCACAGTTTTACGCTACCATCTCGTCTCCTATAAGATATAAATGAGGTCAATTCTATGCCTTTCCAAAGAGCCACTATATTGGAAACTCCTCTAAAAAACGAAGCCTCATTTGCAGATGAATATGACCTGAGGCCAACATCTCTCGCCGCAACACTTGTCACATCAGGGCCTTTTCCGAAACCAAAGCCCGACCATAATGTGAGCCCCTGTCCAAACTGTAAACTATAATCGCCAAAAATGATTTTTTTAAATGGCCCGACTTGATTAATGGTAAGGTTCGCCGAGAAGTGATCAGACAATACTTTGCCCTTAGAAAAATGTTCTCCTGCATCTTTTTCCATCACTAATCCCGCGGCAATCCTGTTGTTGGAAGCGTACTTGTAGCGTAAAAGTATCCTGTCCTGAGACCCAAGATACCTGCTTCCCGGCAAATCTGTAAAGCCTTTGGGAACCTCAATTACCCGCCCGTATCGTAAAATTAGATCATTGGATCCGTTCCTCCACATATCCTTTAACGATAGTTTATCTGTGGTTCCATTTTTACCTAATGTTACGAACTGTAATAGCCTTTCAATGGTTACCAAATCAAACCCATCAATACTCTGGAGCTCCGCCAAGTCCAACAATTTACCATTGACTTCTAAATGACGTAGCAAATTGGTAATCTGCAAAGGAGAAAGAAATATAAGCTGTTTCAGATTTTTCGCGGAAGTAGCATTCAAATTGATCTGATGGGAGCGAATATAGTTTAGCCGCTCTGTGAGCTCATACAAATCAATATCTTCAGAGAGGTTTTCTGCAGCGCTTTCGAGAATATCCTTAATAAAGGAATCATCCTGAGCAAATGCGGTGAAAGAAACAAAATGAAAAGCTAAAAGTAGCAAGATAAGTCTGATTGACATTGATGTGCCAAACCACGGATATTAGCAGTTAGTAAACCAACTTATGCGGATATTATATTTCCTCATTGAGTTTTAAAAGAAAGTCTTTTAATTTCTCTAATGAAGCAATGATGCGCTGATTTTCCTTAACCTCAGCGCCATTATTTTTGAGGTGTTCTTTTGCTCCTTTTAAAGTAAACCCCTTCTCATCCACCAAGTGAAATATCATTTTTAGGCTCTCAATATCTTCAGGGGTAAAAAGTCGGTTTCCCTTTTTATTTTTCTTCGGCTGTAGAACAATGAATTCCTTTTCATAGAACCTGATCTGCGATGCATTGACACCAAACATTTCGGTAACCTCGCCCATAGTGTAATACATCTTGTTGATTTCCCGTTCTTTGTATGGCATAATTTACGTTGATTATTAGACTATTACAGCTTTTATTTAAAGTATCCAAACTTAGATAAAATTGTTTTATTTACAAACAGTTTTATCTAAGTTTGCCATCTAATACACATCATGATGACAGCGAAAGAAATCAGACAGGCCTACTTGAAGTTTTTTGAATCCAAACAGCATCATATTGTTCCCTCAGCGCCAATTGTAGTTAAAAACGATCCAACCCTAATGTTTACTAATGCAGGGATGAACCAATTCAAAGACTTGTTCCTTGGTGAGGCTGCAATAAAATACTCCAGGATAACGGATACACAACGTTGTTTACGTGTTTCTGGTAAGCATAACGACCTGGAAGAAGTTGGTATTGATACCTATCACCATACGATGTTCGAGATGTTGGGTAACTGGAGCTTTGGTGACTATTTCAAAAAGGAGGCAATTGCATGGAGTTGGGAATTGCTAACTGAAGTTTATAATATTCCTGAAGATCAGCTATACGTTTCTATTTTTGAAGGTGATTCAAAAGAAGGCCTCGAAAGGGATACTGAAGCTTTCGATCTCTGGAAACATTATGTTCCTGAAGACCGCATCATCCTTGGCAACAAGAAAGATAATTTCTGGGAAATGGGTGATACAGGACCATGCGGACCATGCTCTGAAATCCATGTGGATTGTCGGCCATTGAATGAACGTAATGAAATTTCTGGCAAGTCGCTGGTAAATGCAGATCATCCGCAGGTTATAGAGATCTGGAATAATGTATTCATGCAATTCAACCGATTAAAGGATGGGTCATTGCAGCCATTACCTGCACGGCATGTAGACACTGGAATGGGCTTTGAAAGATTAGTCCGTGTGTTGCAAAAAAAATCATCAAATTACGATACAGACGTTTTCCAGCCATTAATCGAATTTATAGCTCAGCATTCGGGCATAAAATACGGCGCCGAGGAAAAAACTGATATCGCAATGCGAGTTATGGCGGATCACATACGTGCCATATCATTTGTGATTGCCGATGGACAACTTCCATCAAATAATAAGGCCGGATACGTTATAAGAAGGATCTTACGCCGTGCAGTTCGTTACGCCTATACTTTTCTTAATTTAAAGGATCCGTTTATGCATAGGTTAGTACCAGTGCTGGCAGATCAGTTTAAAGACGTATTCCAAGATTTAAGCCTACAACAGGATTTTGTTCAGAAGGTCGTGCTGGAAGAAGAGGTTTCCTTTTTAAGGACCTTATCTACGGGTATTCAGCGATTTGAAAGCTACACTCGCAAACAAGGTGAGCATCTTATGCTTGAAAATGCAATTGAGCCGGAGAAAGGCTTTGCCGATGCTTGGGTATATAGTATTTTAAAAGACCAAATGATCATCTCAGGAGAATTTGCATTTGAATTACAGGACACATACGGTTTTCCGATTGATTTAACGGAGTTGATGGCAAGGGAACAAAAGTGGATTGTAGATATGGAAGGCTACTCTAAAGAATTACTTAAACAAAAAGAACGCTCTAGAGCTGCTACCGCAATAGATACTGGTGATTGGGTTCTAGTAAATCCAGATTTAGAGGTAGAATTTGTCGGTTATGACGATTTCGAGTCTGAAACTCAAATTATTAAATATCGTAAGGTTACCGCAAAAGGGAAAGAGCAATATCAGTTTGTGCTAAGTAAAACGCCATTCTATGCAGAAAGTGGTGGGCAAGTTGGTGATACAGGGAGATTAGAAGACCATAGCCGCTTGTTTTTTGTAGAAATAACCGATACTAAGAAAGAAAATGGCGTCATTGTCCATTATACGGAAACATTACCAGAGGATTTAGATGGTAAATTTTGGGCCGTCATAGATGAATACAAGCGACTATTGTCTCAAGATAATCACACTGCTACACACCTATTACATGCGGCACTTAAGAAAGTTTTAGGTAACCATGTTAACCAGAAAGGGTCATTGGTAAATCCTGACTATTTGCGGTTCGATTTCTCACATTTTGAAAAGATCTCAGAAATAGATCTCTCAAGGATAGAACATATTGTCAACAAAAAAGTGAGAGAAAATATCCCGTTAAAGGAACAGCGTTATGTTCCCTATGATCAAGCAATTTCAAGCGGAGTTACAGCACTTTTTGGAGAAAAATATGGTGATCTGGTAAGGATTATCACATTTGACGACCATTATTCTAAGGAATTATGTGGTGGAACTCACGTGCAGGCGACAGGTCAGATAGGATATTTCAAGATCATATCAGAGAGTGGTGTTGCTGCAGGGGTGAGGCGTATTGAAGCAATTACTGCGGATAAAGCTGAAGACTTTATGCTATCTCAAACTAAAGAATTGGCAGAACTAAGGATGTTATTGAAAGGTAGCAAAAATCTTAAAGTTGCAGTTTCAATATTAATAGAAGAAAATAGCAAATTAAAAAAGGAAGCAGAAAAAGCCTTGATGGAGCATTCCTCCAACTTAAAGCATGAGATTGCTCAGCATAAGAGAACAATAAATGGGATAAATGTTATCGCAAGGCATGTAGACTTACCAAATGCAGATGCTGTGAAAAATCTTGCATTTGCTGTCAAAGATCTCGTAGATGACTTACTTCTGGTTTTCACGACAATAATTGATGATAAACCAGGAATAACCGTAATGATTTCAGAGCATCTCGTAAAAGAAAGGGGATTAAATGCATCTAACATTGTTCAAGAACTAGCAAAGGATATTCAAGGCGGTGGGGGCGGCCAGCCATTTTATGCCACAGCTGGTGGTAAGAATAAAGATGGTTTGAAAACTCTACTAGAAAAAGTAGAAAAGTTAGTGTAACTATAATTTAGTTAGGCTAACTTTTCTGAACTCAACTTCCGATCCTTCTGCTTGCAAAGCTATTTGGCCCGAAGTTGCTGTACATTTATATCCGTGATTAACAAGTATATTGTTGACCCAAACGATGACCTCATCATTTTTACATTCAACAACCATTTTGTTCCAATCTCCAACTGGCTTTTCTACATTTTGAACTAATCTTTCAATCTTACGTAGCTTGTCTCCATTAATGCCCCATCTTGATTTTTCACCTCTTCTTGATTCCATTTCAGGCACGGTGATATCTTCTTCTATACACCAGAAGTCGCCAGCATTCGTGTGCTCAATTTGGACTTCAATTGACTTTGGAAACATTCCATACAGTGCCCGAGGTGAAGATGCATGAACAAGCAAGCCACAATTTCCTGGTTTGCTGGCAAATCTATATTGTACTTCTATTATATAGTTGCTAAATACAGAGTCAGTTATCAAATGACCGCCTGGGGTTCCCAAACTTACAAGAAGCCCATTCCTAATAATAAATGGTGATTTTGCACCCTCGTTTTTATCTAGCTCAGGAACATCAATGTGCCATCCTTTGAGATTTTTCCCATTAAACAAAGACTTAGTTTGTGCAAAAGTCTCGACCCTTATCGATACAAATGAAATTAGGAAGAAAGCGACAAGATAACTTATTCTCATACTATAAATATACAGAATAATCTTTCACTTTTCACTAACAACGACTTACTGTCTCTTCAAGTATGTTACACCAAGTTCCAGATCAGGAACTGGTTTTGTGTTGCGAGTACTTGGTTGTGATTTGCTTTCATTCTTTGAACTGCGGTTAAGTATGATCTTAATCCTATGCAGATTTCCTTTTGGAAGAAGTAGTTTGTTGATAAAAGCTCGATGTTGTTATCCCAGAAGGCATCAATGAACAAAGATGCTGAGGCAAACGAAGCTCATTTAAAGGTTTATATTAATTTCTACAATACAATCAGGTGGTTCACCTCACTGAAAAGTCAAGCACCATTTGATAATTACAAACAATGGCCCCAATAAAAATAGAAGAAGCAAAAATACACCCCAAGCAACAAAATTAATAGTGTACCTTGTAAAGATTGTTCTTCTAAAAACAGTTAATACACTAAAATGGCTAACACCCACTTTCAAAGTCAATTTTGTGTGTTATAAATTATTTAAAGTTTGTGCCATCACTACAATTATGCCTTTTAAACGTCAGATATAACGCATAAATACTTATGTTTGTATAATAAAAGAATTAAAATCAAGACAAGTTCCTACTACATATGAGTGACAAAATAACCGTTTCTTCTTCGGATTTTGAGTTGGTATCGGGACTTGAGATTCATGTGCAACTAAACACAAATACAAAGATTTTTTCATCAGAGAGCGCAGCTTTTGGTGCTAAGCCAAATCAGCATATTTCTCCTGTTAGTTTGGCGCTGCCGGGTGCACTCCCAAAGCTTAATAAACAGGTAGTAGAAAAAGCTATCCGCATGGGCTTAGCGCTCAATTGCAAGATTAATCAAGTGAATTACTTCGATCGAAAGAACTATTTTTATGCTGATTTACCTAAGGGTTACCAAATTACCCAGGATAATAATCCTATCTGCCAAGACGGATTTATCAATGTTAAATTGAGTAATGGAACAGAGAAGCGAATCAGTATCAATAGGATACACCTGGAAGAAGATGCGGGTAAAAGCCTCCATGATCAAGACGAACGATTTTCTTGTATTGACTTAAACAGGGCGGGAGTTCCACTCATCGAGATTGTTACAGAACCCGATATCAGGAGCGCTGAAGAAGCCTCTGCTTTACTCACAGAAATGCGCAAATTGGTTAGGCACTTGAATGTGAGTGACGGTAATATGGAAGAAGGGAGCTTGCGCTGTGACGCCAATATTTCTATCCGCCCTAAAGGATCGGCTGACTATGGTATCCGCTGTGAGGTAAAAAATTTAAACTCAATTAGAAATGTCCGCAGAGCAATGGACTTTGAATTTGCCAGACAACGGGAAGTCATTGCCAAGGGAGGGGTGATTATTCAAAGTACCCTTAATTTTGATTCAGACCAGGGAACAACATCTCCGATGAGAAATAAGGAAGAGGCGAATGATTATCGCTACTTTCCTGATCCGGATCTTGTTCCGCTTCATATATCGGATGAACGATTAGCGCAAATTAGGGCTGAAATGCCTGAGTTGCCTGCTGTGATCCTGAAAAGATTAATGACCGATTATAACCTAGGTCTTTCAGAGGCTGCTGTACTTGGAGATGATAGCGATTTATTCCACTATTTTACATCGGGGCTTCAGAACATCCAGCAGCCAAAGAGTTTGATTAATTGGTTAACTGGCCCAATAAGAGCATTCCTTAGCGATAATAAGCTCACAATAGCCTCCTTCACGCTTTCGCCTCATAAACTTTCCGAAGTCATCAATCTTGTAGATGAAAAGCGAATTAGTCATCAAGTTGCCTTACAAAGGCTAATTCCTGATTTATTGAACAGGCCTGAAAGCGACGTTCTGCAACTATCGACAGAGCTCAATTTATTGATTAAGGACAACGCAGATGAACTGTACCAATTCGTAGAGCAGGTATTGGCTAAATTCCAGCCACAAGTACAAGCTTACAAGAATGGAAAGAAAGGTGTTCTTGGCCTATTTGTTGGTGAGGTGATGAAACTTGCTGATGGAAAGGCGGATCCAAAGATGATAAATAACGTATTACTTCAAAAATTAAACTCATAAACCTATGAATATATCCAGAAAAATAACCTGCATCGTAGCAGTTTTCCTAAGTTTTACCGCTTGTAAAGACAAAGATAAATTTGTTATTGAGGGAATCTTTACGAATGCTGTTCCTCAAAGTAAAGTTTATTTGTTTGGCTTAAAAGACGCAAATGCGACTGCACTGGACTCAACAGTATTTTCAGAAAAAGGAGAATTCAAGTTTACTCACGCAACACCGGGAAGCGATTTTTTTCGCATCTCTGCAGACACTAAAGAATACCTGATCATTGCAAAGAATGGTGATGACGTCAAAATAACGGCTGATCTTACTGATTCAAAGGCTGCATACAATATTTCTGGCGCCATGGAAGCCGATAAATTGCAAGAATTGAATACAATTCAGAATCAGTATGCAGGCAGGATCGCTATCATTCAAAATGAATTCAATGCCGCGGCCGAGGCGAAACCTGAAGAGAGAAGTAAGGTTCTGGAGCAAATGCAGCCCAAATACATGGCTCTAATCCAAGGTAGAAATAATGCCACCCTGAAATTTGCAGAAGACAACGTTGGAACGCTTGCTGGTTTCTACGCCATTAATTTGTTGAGTCCAATGGATTATAAAAAAGAAATGGTTGCTTATTCTGATAAAATACAAGACAAAATAAAGGGAAACTCAATGGTTGACGACTTCCTTAAACGTATGGCTACCATCAAAAAGCTTGACGTAGGACTACCAGCTCCTGATTTTGAATTGAATGACGTTAATGACAAACATGTTAAACTTTCAGATTTTAAAGGCAAATATGTTATGATCGATTTCTGGGCCTCATGGTGCGGACCTTGCAGAAACGAAAATCCAAATGTTGTAGCTGCCTACAAAACTTTTAAAGATAGAAACTTCACGATCCTTGGAGTATCACTTGACCGTCCCGGTGGTAAAGATCAGTGGCTTGCGGCAATTGCCAAAGATAAACTAACATGGACCCATGTTTCTGATCTTAAATACTGGGAAAGTAAAGTGGTTCCTTTGTATGCAATCGAGGGTATTCCGGCTAATTATCTCCTTGATCCTAAGGGTACTATAATTGCTAAAAATCTATACGGTGCAGAGCTAACGGCCTTTTTAGCTAAAACGTTACAATAACCCTAATTGAATGTTAACATAGCTTACCGTGTTAACAATTTGTTAACCTGACTTTAACGCTATGTTTCAATTGATTGCCTATTTTCGTAACAAATAATTAAAGCTATGAGTGCCGTAAAACAAAAAATCCTAATTGTTGATGACGAACCGGATATTTTAGAGTTAATTGAATACAACTTAAAGAAAGAAGGTTATCAGGTTTTTTTGGCCAGTAATGGCCAGGAAGGTATCAATGTAGCTAAGAAGGTTCATCCAGATTTAATTATCCTTGATATTATGATGCCAAAAATGGATGGCATCGAAGCGTGTCGGATAATGCGGGCCATTCCAGAGTTTAAAAATACATTCATGGTGTTCTTAACTGCTCGGAGTGAAGAGTATTCTGAAATAGCAGGATTTAATGTTGGGGCAGATGATTATATAGCTAAACCAATTAAGCCAAGGGCGTTAATAAGCCGAATCAATGCCATATTGAGAAGAAACACGAGCCCTGATGAGATCTCGGAAAATAAAGTAGAAATTGGTGATTTAGTAATTGATAGGGAAGCATATCTTGTTTACCAAAATGGCGAGAAAGTTGTGCTTGCAAAAAAAGAGTTTGAACTTTTATATTTACTGGCTTCTAAACCCGGGAAAGTTTACACCAGAGAATCTATTCTTAAAAATATCTGGGAGGATTCAGTGGTAGTAACAAACCGTACAATTGATGTACATATTCGTAAGCTCCGCGAGAAGTTGGGTGAAACATATGTGGCCACAGTAAAAGGAGTGGGGTATAAATTCGAACTTTCTTAGTACTTTTGCCCGTAACAAGAAATGCACAGATTTGAAATATCCTTCCTTTAAAGACCTCATATTATTCGAGAACAATGATTACATCGTTGTAAATAAGCCGCCCTTTGTTGCATCACTTGATGAGCGGGGCGGTTCAGGTGAATTAAACATTCTTCGCATGGCAAAGCAGTATAGCGATGATGCACAAGTGTGTCACCGGCTGGATAAAGAGACTTCCGGCGCTATTATAATTGCAAAAACTCCAGAGGCCTACCGTTCTGTAGCCATTCAGTTTGAGAAACGTAGGATAAATAAGGTCTATCACGCAATAGTCGATGGTCAGTTTACATTCAATGAGCTCTTCATAGACTTACCTATTTTAAATGACGGTAACAAAAGCGTAACTATCGATAGAAAAGAGGGAAAAAGAGCGGAAACTATTTTTAATACTGTAAAGTATTATCGTCACTATACCCTTGTGGAGTGCAAGCCAATTACCGGAAGAATGCATCAAATCAGGATTCATCTCGCAACACAGCGTGCAGCTATAGTTGGTGATCATATGTACAAAGGCAAACCTGTATTCCTTTCAAGCATTAAGAAAGGTTACCGAATTGCCAAAGACGATGAAGAGCAGCCTATCATGAAAAGATTTGCACTCCATGCTAGGTTTGTAACCTTTAAAGGAATGGATGATCAGGACATCTTTATTGATGCTCCTTATCCCAAGGACTTTGCTACGTTGGTCAAACTGTTAGATAAATTCGATTCATAAGACAAACTGTGTATGCAGAGCTGGTAGATTATGTGAATTATTCCTTTAATTATTAACTGCGCTTTGTTTAGCCGCCCTATGCATATTATATTGAGTAGCCCTATTCGGCTACTCGTTTTAATCCAAATTTTTCGATCTTACTATACAAATGACTTCTTTGGATGTCAATATCATCTGCAGTTTTAGAAACATTCCAGTTGTTCTTCTCTAACTTATATTTGATGAATTCACGTTCAGCATGATCTTTGTACTCCTGAAAATTATTGAATTTTTCGTAGTCTAGACCATCTTTGGCTGCTGCAACCAAACTTCCATTATCAACTGCTGCACCAATGTTTGTTCCTCCGCCAGGATTGGCAAAAGCAACTACATCATGCTCGGTAATTACTTTATCGCTTAAAATGATCAGACGTTCAATCATATTATGCAACTCACGAAC
The DNA here is from genome assembly GCA_014377665.1 of Pedobacter sp. Lineage (GTDB taxonomy): Bacteria > Bacteroidota > Bacteroidia > Sphingobacteriales > Sphingobacteriaceae > Pedobacter. The sequence continues at coordinate 14,476 of JACMPF010000199.1, forward strand.
ATTACCAGTCCATGGTAATCGTTGCAATGCAAACATCCCACCCTCACTTATCTTTTTAACAGGCATACCATAGTCTCTACAAATGTCTTCAAGGAAGTTTTGTGCAATCTCCGGTATATCTTCAATTCGTTCTCTCAAATGGGGAACATGGATATTGATGACATTTAAACGGTGGTATAAATCCATACGGAAGTTACCATCCTCAATTTCTTTCATTAAATCTTTATTCGTTGCTGCAAGAACACGAACGTTAACTTCCAGTTCTTTTTCACCACCAACACGGCTGATTTTATGTTCCTGCAAAGCTCTTAGTACTTTAGCTTGGGCAGATAAACTCATGTCACCAATCTCATCTAAGAAAAGAGTTCCTCCATTTGCAAGTTCAAACTTGCCAATACGTTGCTTTACTGCAGAAGTAAATGAGCCTTTTTCATGGCCAAAAAGCTCACTTTCAATTAATTCTGAAGGTATCGCAGCACAGTTAACTTCAATAAGCGGGCTATCGGCACGATTCGATTTTTCATGTAACCAACGGGCAACCAGCTCTTTACCACTTCCGTTCGCGCCTGTAATTAATACTCTGGCCTCCGTAGGGGCAACACGTTCAATCGTTTCTTTAATTTTATTTATGTTAACGGAGCTTCCGAGAATGTCCCTTGTTTTACTTGCTTTACGCTTTAAAACTTTAGTCTCGGTAACCAAAGTCCCCCTGTCTAGGGCATTTCTTACCGTAATTAAAAGCCTGTTTAAATCCGGTGGTTTAGAGATGAAATCGAATGCTCCTTTCTTACTTGCCTCAATTGCGGTCTCCACGGTTCCGTGACCGGAGATCATTATAAAAGGCAGATCCGGGCTAAAAGCAAGTGCTTGTTCCAAAACTTCCATACCATCCATACGATTCATTTTGATGTCGCACAGTACCAAATCAAACTTTTTTTTCTTTATTAGTTCAAGACCCTCATTGCCATTATCTATATCTTCAACTTCGTAATTCTCGTATTCTAAAATTTCACGTAAAGTGCTTCTAATTGCCCGTTCATCGTCAATTATTAAAATTTTCGCCATAGGTATTGGTCTCAGTTTTATTAATCTGCTAATATATTACTTTTAAAATGGAATATAAAAAAATGCAAGCCTATAAGCCGGGTTCTGTATCCAATAAAATTAGACTTCTATCATTAATCCAGTATAAATGTTGCCATTTATCTCTAACGACCTACCCACTAACATCGAACGAGCAGCCCTACATGCGTTAGCCTATTTGGTCTTTCAACTCCCGGGGTTTACAAATCTTCCGGTCTCCCGGAACAATCGTGAGCTCTTACCTCACGTTTTCAACCTTACCTGTGCCTTGAGCCATCGGCGGTGTGCTTTCTGTGGCACTTTCCATGATGCAGGTATTCATTCCTGAACCTCTTCCCGTTAGGAAGCGAGATGCTCTATGTTGCCCGGACTTTCCTCTCCGAAACGAGTTCGCAGCGATAGAACGGCTTGCATTTTTGCTACGAAGATACAAAAAAACCGCTCGCATCGAAGTCTGGAATCTTTAAGCCTGAAAAGGGCCCAATTTCCTAGGATTTCACTGAAAAGGTATTTTTGTTCTTGGCCTGGAAAAATTAAGATAGGACGAGTTAGAATTATTTGTTAATTTAAAGAAATGAAAAAAGTAAATCTATGGTTGAACTGGAGGCTAATTTGCGGCTTAGTGGTCATTTTAATAATGCGAAATACTGCAGAAGGCGCTGTTTCGAAATACAGCATTGTTCTTTCTGCTTCTGAAAAATTTATTGGTTCATTGAGTACAGAGCAAAAGGTTATGGCTGTCGTTGCTTATAATCAGGCAAATGCGGTAAAATGGACCAACCTTCCGTGTGGTTTGCAATGCAGGGTAGGGATCCTTTTGGGTAGTTTGTCGGCTTCTCAAAAGTCTTTGGCTAAGAATGTAGCAAAAGCTGCTTTGGGGGCTTCTATTGGGGCTGGCTATGATCAGGTAATGGGTATCATGGAAGCTGATGCCTTCTTAGGTAAGGGACGTAAAGAATATTCTTCTGATAATTACATTATAGCTTTTTTAGGGATGCCTGATAGGGCCGGAAAATGGCAGCTGCAAATTGGTGGTCATCACTTAGCTGTGAATCTCACTTTTAATGAGGGTCGACAAGTCTCTGCGTCGCCATTGTTTATGGGTTTAGAGCCGCCAGAGAATACTACATTGAAAGGTAATCATGATGCATTAGTGGATGTTTTGAAATCATTAACTGATGGTCAGCTTGCAAAAGCCAGACTGGTTGAAGGTTATGGGGATGTGTTTGTGGGGCCGGGTAAAGATGGAGCGTTCCCTGTTATTAAGGCAGGCATAAAGGCTTCTGAATTAAGTTCCCAACAAAAATCAAAGGTGCTGAAAGCCATTTTACAATGGGTTCACATTGCAGATGATTCAACTGCTAAAGAACTTATGAAGGTATACAACATAGATTTAAACGACACTTTTGTAGCGTTTTATGGGGGAGTTGACCTGAACAAAAAATCTGATTATGTTAGAATCGACGGACCAGATGTCTGGATTGAGTTCATATGTCAGCCCGGAGCGGTTTTCCCACAAGGCATACACTACCATACCATCTATCGAGATCATTTGCGGGACTATGACTCCAGTTTTCAATTCGGAAGCACAAGACAGTAGCT
>JACMPF010000200.1 GCA_014377665.1 Pedobacter sp.
ATAAGCAAATGCCCAGCTGGCGGAATTGGTAGACGCGCTGGTCTCAAACACCTGTGGGAAACCGTGCCGGTTCGACTCCGGCGCTGGGTACGGCCCCTTTTTACGCAAGTAAAGAGGGGTTTTCTTTTAAAAACTTCCATATTTTAGCGGTTCGATCTCCGGTTAGGGTATGTGAAATACCCCAGAAGTACTAAAGTAGAACCGGTACCATTAAAGCGAATAAATTTAGATCCCTAAATTGATTAGGGGGCATAACTTTTTTATGAACATCTTATAAAATGCTGCTGGTATTTAAATCCGAGATCCCGCAAGGGTAATGCGATAATGGCAGCCGCTCAAAGGAGTTTGTTCTATTTTTTAGCTATTCCTTCTCAATAAATCTTGAAGTCTTCATTTAAAATGGCATAATGAAAATTATCCACCCATTTTCCTCTAATCGGCAAAATTTTTCTTCGCAATCCCTCTTTCTGCATCCCCATTTTTTCCAGCACCTTAATAGATGCAGTATTTCCTGTTGCAACTCCAGCTTCAATTCTATGTAGGAGCAATTTCTCAAAGCCATATTTCATAATAGGAAGCACTGCCTCAGTACTATATCCATGGCCCCAATAATCGGGATGTAGTTTAAACCACAGCTCAGCATTTTTGAACTTGGTTAGACCATTACTAAGTCCAATTAACCCAATTGGTTCATGATTAGCTAATGACACGCAAAGGCCATATTCCTTTCTAGGTTCTTCATTCTGGCCTTCGATATATTTTTTTAGATATGCTTTTGATTCTAAAATAGATGCAGGAATACCAAGAGTGGCATACTCTTGAACTTCAGGAAGCGAATGAATCGAATGGACAAAATCTAAATCATCATAATTCAATTCTCTAATTATTAGGCGACTTGTAAATAAAATTATGGGCTTGATCATGTTAAATACTCAATAATAGCTTTTTGTTAACATCATAGCCTTGGGTCAAGTATTCTTTTAATACCTGATTAGCCCAAATTCGAAATCGTGTTCCTTCTTTCGAATTCACTCTATATCCAACAGATATAATAGCATCAAGATTGTAATATTCAATAGTTCTTTCTACGGTTCTATTTCCTTCTAATTGAACTGTTGCATTTTTTGCAACAGTTGCTTCTTGCATTAATTCTTCTTGTTGATATATGTTATTTAGATGTCTAGATATCGTGGACTTATTTTTATTAAATAACACTGCGATTTGTGTCAAAGTAAGCCAAATTGTTCATTCTCAATTTTTACATCAATCGTAGTTTCGCCATTTGGCGCTTGATATATTATAATCTGACTTTGTTCCATGATAACACTTAAAGATAGGAACAATCATTCCTCCTAGTGAAGTTAATTATCCACAGTGTCAATATTAATTCATTTAATATATCGGGAGAAGTGTAAATAATCGTTTCCGCATGCGAAAATAAATGCCCTTCAATAACTTATTGATATTGAAACAATTATTGTCTATTCTTCTATAAAGTGGTTCGACTTTAGTATGTCCGGGGGGTACGGTCCTCTGAACACACGCAGAGGTTAAAAATCAAAAGAGGCTGTCTCAAAATCTTGAGATAGCCTCTTTATTGATTTTTTGAATTTGGTGCTATCGATGGTTGCTGTAAGCCTAGATTTGTTTTTCGGATTTATTATTACATAAATGAGTGAAAAGCAACCTTTTTTAAGCTGCTTTTTTCCTTATATTTTGTGCAATTGCCAATAATCCCCATTCTATGGCCACTTTTTGTTTCCCTCTGAGCATAAATCTTCGGAACCCGTGGTTCTGTTTAATATTCCCGAAAACTGGTTCTACATCATGACATCGTTGCTTTCGTTTTTCTATGCCTTTTTCGCTGTTGAGTAGTTCGTATGCCACTGCTTTGTACTGCTCCAGATTTTCATTGATCTCTATAACCCTGTTTCCTTTGGCTTTATGACAGGCACCATTTAATGGGCAATTGCTACAGTTTTTCGCTTGGTATTTCTTAGCTGTCTGTTCAAACCCGGTCGTGGTTATCCGTTTTGAATCTCCGATATAATTCATCTTCTGGCCCATTGGACAGATATAACAATCCTGCTCTTGATTGTAAAACAGCTTATCTGTACTAAAGCTTTTTTTGTTGTTTTAGTGCTGGTTTTGTACTTTATCGAACATCCCATATTTCACATAGGCCTCAATATTACTGCCTTTTAAATTGCTGAATTAATCCAAACCCTGATATTGAAAATTTCGGAATTGAACTTCTCCGTCACCTACAGCAAACAGTCCAGGTCGTAAATATCCCCAGCCCCCTAAAATATTGTGATGATAGCCCGATATCTCAGTAACAAAATCCATCCGTTTCCATTCTTTTCCATCCAAACTATAATAGCACAATAAGTCATGATGATCATTCACCAGGCGCAGGTATACATTATCCTGGGCAATATCTGATACCAGCTTTCCTCTGTCTCCATTGTTATAAAGACGATAAATAGATTTATCTGTAAATTCTAACCCGACATAATACTTGGAATTATAGTATAAGAGCAAACCACCTTTAGTATTTCCGGTTCCCGCGGATACATTAACTGTAACTTGGTAAGAGTTATTAGCAGGCATGATTGTAAGGGGTTGAGTGTTCTGAGGAGAATTTCCGATTCCTTTTATTGAAAGCGAATTATTATTTATCTTAAAATTTGACCTGTTTTCGTTCTTAAGAATATTCCAATGGCTCCCTAATTTGTCGCCTGAAAAATTGTCTGACAGTTTCATGCCATGTAAAACTGCCTTTCCTACAGGTTTTTTGAGTGGTTTTGCAGGGTCTGCACCAGCGGGTACTTTAAACCACCCGTCTTTTGTCCATTCTATAGGTAATAGTAGTACCTGACGACCAATAGTACGGTTACTGCTTTCAAATCCGTGAAAAATAATCCACCACTTACCATCTGGCGAATCTACTAAGGTTCCATGTCCGGTAGATGCCCACTTGTTGTTCCTGTCTGTATTTCTGATTATGGGATTGTTCGGACTATTCTCCCAGGGTCCGAAGGGGGTTTTAGACCGGGCCGAAACAACCATATGACTGGTAGGTGGACCTGCTGTTCCGCCCTGTGCAGCGGTCATATAATAATAGCCGTTTCTATAAGTAAGTTTTGGCGATTCCAGGCAAAAGCATTCTGCAATCCATTCTTTAGGATATGGCCAACCCTCATAAACTTTCTTTGAAGTACCCGTCACACTTAGCCCGTCATCTGAAAGCGGAGCCATTCGTCCATCGTTCAAATGAAGATATCGTTTGCCTTCGGGTGTGGCTACATGGCCCGGATCTATTCCTCCGATTTTCAGGTCTACCGGATTACTCCAAGGCCCTCTAGGATTGGCAGCAGTAACTACCCAATTTTTTCCTCCCGCTGGAAAGTAAATGTAAAATAGGTTTTTATATTTAATGATGTCCGGTGCCCAGACACCTCCTACATACTCATGTAATGCATTAGCAATTGGTTTCCAATTCACTAAATCTTTGGAATGCCATATCAATAATCCAGGTATATTATCAAATGAGGAATGTGTCATATAATAATCTTCACCATCTCTGACAACAGACGGGTCTGCATAATTACCTTTAAGGACTGGATTAAGAAAACTACCGTTACCTAAATCGGCCGCATATTGGTTTTCGACAGACTGGCTAGACTTTTGGGCATACGAGCCAAAAGATACTAAAAAAAATAAACTGTAAAAAATTGACCACTTGAAATTCATTTCTCTTTTTTTATATAAATAATTGCTATACACCGACTAATTCTAATCATTAACTTATAATTCGCTATATCATTCTTAATTCTTAGTTATCATAGCGGATTTAAAAATGACAGGCTCATACCTGCCTGTCATTTTTAAAATTCATTTGGCTTTCAGTCATCAACTGGCACCACACCTTTTCTTACACAAACCACCACATGGTTCTTATGGCGCAACAAATTGCCATTGCTGATTAGTCGATCCGGTTGGCTTCCATTGCAGGATCTTAGCACCCTGGCCTGTTCCGGCCACGTCTGCTGCTTTACCCGAATTTACGAAAATCATACTATAATAACCGGAAGAAGGAGAAGAAAAATAAAATTTTGAATTCCCGCCACCATTATAATCCCATAATACAACAGGGGCATTATTATCCCCGCTGTTACCAGCAACGTTAATTGACAGGCCGCTGCCAACACCCTGCAATCTGTAAAGGCCGCTACCTAGGCTTACCAGAGTCCAGCGTTGGTGATTTCCGCCGCCATATCCCCAAACATCCAGCGCCGTGTTGTTAGTGGTTCCGCCACCTAAGGCATCCAGGCTTAATCCATTATGGCGTGCGTTCAACCTGTAGGTTCCTGTTGGAACTGACACAATTTCTTGTTCAGGTGTCACGTTCAGAATCGTCACCATGCTAATACAATTCATCGCGAATTGTTCGCCGCCAGGTGTCGGATTACGCCAATCGTTATTTGCGATATTGAAATCTGTACGCCTATTGTTCCAAACAGCAATACTCTGACGAACAAGCCAAGGATAATATTTACCGCCTAAATTGTTTTCCCTTGCCAGTTTAGCAATACCACGTGCGCATGCATCGGCTTCCTGATTCATCACTCCCCATTTTTCAACGACGAAGTCAGCAGTACGAACCGCGTCGTTCAAATACTGCGCGTCGCCTGTATTTTTGTATAACGAAGCAGCGGCGTTAATGAAAGATCCGGCATTATAAGAATTTTCCGAATACTGTATCGTTCCGTCATTTACTTTTGCTTCATTCACCACACCTGTTGTGGTATTATAAATCCCACTGCTCCTGAACCAGGAATAGATCTGTTTACTTTTATTAAGATAGTTAGCATCCCCGGTAGTCTCATACAGAAAAATGCCACTGATGATCATCGGGTTGTTGGCGAGTGAAGCCTTGGTATGCTTGTCCATGTTTTCCCAAAGGCCACCACCTAAAACATTGTCCCATCCCCGGTTAAATGCAAAGTTCCAATTGTTTGCGGCAACAGTGCGATAGGTAGGATCACCGGTCACTTTATAAGCCCGGATTACTGCGATGCATGCCCATGCAATATCATCCGTCCAAGAGTTCCATGACCAATCGTAGGTCTCCTGGTTCAGAAATGAGTTTGTTAGATCAATGATCAGTTGCTTACGAGTGGGTGTTGGGTTTCGCTCGTAAGCATCAATAAGACCTGTGATCATGAACGCCTGACCCCAGAAATAAGCTTTGTCACGCTTGTTAATTCCATCAACAAGATAAGTTGCATTACCTGATTTTACAAGAAATGCGTTGAGAAAACCGTCATAGGCAGCATTGGCATTCGCGAGCGGATTGATGGGATTAACAGCAGCTAAAGTTGTTGCCATTGTTGAATTTGGTTTCAGCTCTAAGTTTTCATTCTCAATTTTGGATTTTTTGCAAGCCGAAAATACTGTGGCAGCTGTGACAGTAAGCAATATAAAAATTGCTGAACGTTGAATTTTTTTGAGGGATGTCATTTTCATGGTTTTTAACTTAGGTTTATAAATGGTTAATTGAATTTTTAAGATTTGGCTTATTGAGTCTTATTCTTGACTGTAAATCTAAAGCCTTTAGCTTTTGGTAACTGAAATGCGCTTAGTGAACTTTCTAGAAGCTTTCGAGGGTTAAAAATTAAATAAAAAACTATTTTACACAGGCCTCTAGGTCTCTCTTCAAGTAAGAGCTTGAACGAAATGTTCTTCACTTTGAATTGGAGATCATTGGAATGTAAATGTTGATCCATTTGGTTTAACGAGATTATTTGGTTTACACAAATAACCTGATTAAGTCGGATTGAGAGATTGCCTCATTGTACATACTTTGTATCAAGGTGTACATAATTTCTATATTCACTTGGGATTCGACCAGATTTTCTTCGTCACGATCAAAGCAGGTAAAATCATTCCCCAAGCTGTAATGCACTTAATTTTTTAAGGATTGAATGTATTGCAAGGGCGATTTTCCATATTCTTTTTTGAAAGCTCTTGAAAAATTGGACCTGCTTTGTAAGCCTATTCTGTCTGCTACTTCGTAAATTGGGATGTCTTCATGTGTCATAATCTGAATCGCCTTTTTTAGCCTGATTGTTCTTATAAATTCAGCCACGGACTGATCTGATATGCTTTTTATTTTTTGATAAAGTTTTGTTCTGCTGATGTATAAATTGTCACATAGAAAATCGACATCTAAATCAGGGTCTTTAATGTTATCTTCAATTAGGGCCAGCAGTTTATTCATGAATTCTTTATCCTTTTCAGTGTGAACAAGATCGGTTGCTTCAGCGAGATAATTTTTGTTGAAATGCGCTTTCAGTTTCTCCGCCTGTTCAAATATGTTTTGCACGGTCAACAGTAAGAGCTCGATACTTAAGGGCTTGCCAAAATAGAAATCAGCACCCGATTCCATACCTTCAATCTTAGCCTCCAATGCATCTTTAGCGGACAAGATGATGAAAGGAATATGCCTGGTTTCAAATTTTTCTTTAATGAGTTTACAAAATTCTATGCCGTTCATAAGAGGCATCATCACATCACTTATAATTAAATCTGGGGTACATTCAGTAGCAATGTCAAGTCCCGCGCTGCCGTCTTCTGCTTCATAAATGAAGTAATGTTGCTCAAAAGTTTGTTTTAAAAAACTGCGCAGCTCCCTGTTGTCATCCACTAGCAAAATATGTTTGGTAATTTTCCGTGTTGCCTGCTGTACATCATTTTCATGTTCTGCTGATGCAATAAGGATGGAATGATCTAGCGGTTCCAATTTAGCGTCCAAAATATTTTCAGCAGCTGTCTTTTCCGACTCATTGTAATTGTGTTCACCCAGCGGAATACCAATGATAATTTCGGTTCCTTTCTCTCTTTCACTGTACACATAAATATCGCCCTTATGCAGTTGAGTTAGACTTTTAACCAGGGCAAGGCCTACCCCAGAACCCAGGTGTTGTGTGCTGATGCGGTAGTAACGTTCAAAGATTTTATGGATAGATTCATTTGAAATTCCTATCCCTGAATCAGAAATACGGAAATAAATGTAATTATTTGACCTGTAATGCTCATTAAGTAATTGAAAACCGGTAAAGAAAGATGGTTTAAAGCTGCTCATATCAGTAAATACGTCAAAGGATATTTGACCCCCTTCCTCGGTATATTTAAATGAGTTACTTAACAGATTAAAAAGAATTTTTTCGACTATTAGTACGTCGAACCATCCCCTTAATGGCTTTTCATTGTTCTGCAGTGTATGGTCGATTAAGTTAAAGCGGATTTTTTTATTTGACGCCAGTGTTTCAAATTCTTCGGCAATATTAATACAGAATTGATGCACTGGAACCTCCTGGACTTGCAGTTTAATAATCTGATCTGCAACCTTTATGAAGTTCATGAGCTCACTAATCAAATTGAGTAGTCTTTTAGCATTTCTAAACATGAGCTGGTAAGCATTATCTAGCGAGCCATCTCTATTTTGGCGGATCAAATTTTCCATGGGGCCCAGAATCAGTGTAAGGGGAGTACGGAATTCGTGAGAAATATTGGTAAAGAACATCAGCTGTTGTTCTGCAAGCTCCTCATGTTGCTTGTGCATTTCTTCTCTTTTGTTTTCATTTACCTCGCGTACCGCAATCTCTCTTTTTAAACGGTACCATCTTGCCTGGTTGATATAAACAGCGGATAGACAAAGAATAAATATCAGCAAATAAACAATTTTTGCTAAATCAGATTTCCACCACGGTGGGGTGATGACTATTGAGGTTTCGGCCTGAGTTTTACTCCAGATGCCATCATTATTTGTAGCTTGGACGATAAATTTATAGCGGTTAAAATCTAGGTTACTATAGGCTGCGCTTGGGTTTCTTCCATCAGTAAATTTCCATTCTTTATCAAAGCCCACAAGTTTATAACGGTACCGACATTTCAAAGGATTGGCAAAATGCATGGACGAAAAGAAGATAACAAAATTGTTCTGCAGGTGATTGATCATCAATTCCGGTCCGTAACCGATAGCACTGGCCATTTTGTAGATTGGTTTTTGATTGTTGATCAATACGTCAGTGAGTATAGGACGGGCATCGATTTCATTTGCCTTTATATCTTTTGGGAAAAAGTAATTCAGACCACTAATTCCTCCAAAATACAGCCTTCCATCCGCACCTTTAAAAGAAGAGCCTACTTTAAAGCTATTGCCCTGCAATCCATCTTTTTTATCATATTGGATTAATCTTCCGGTTTGGGCGTTAAAACACTGCAATCCGTTTCCACCCATCCAGATGTTCCCCTCCTCATCAACCTCAAGGCTTTCCACATCTTTGAAAATGTCAGAATTTTCATTAAAAGTTTTAATGGTATAATTGTTTTTTGCGCTTATGGAGAGCCGGTTTAATCCACCTCCTATGGTTCCTATCCAGTAAGTGCTGTCATTTTGCTTACTTACAGGGTATGTGTAGTCTGAGCTTAATGAATTTGGTTTTGAAGATCCCCGGTAAGCAATTTTTTTTAGAATGTTTCCACTATCATCGATTGTTATGCGCTTTAAACCGTTCGTGCTGGAAACAAACAATTGAGGTTTATTATTATCTGCAAAGATAAAATAACCTTCATCATAATATTTTACGTGATAAATATTATGTATGTCTTTATAAATCACTCCGAATTTGTTGGCATGATTGCCAAACCAGATGTTTCCATAATAGTCCTTGACTAGAGTTTCAATGATATAAGTCGGGAAATTCTCATAACCTTTTGGCTTCCACAATTCCCGCTTGTTCGCTTTTAAAATTTCTATCCCTGAATTGCTGCCAATCCACAGGTTACCATCGTAATCTTTTGCCAGGGCAGTAATAACATCTGTTCTTAACTTTACGGGTGTATTGTAGCTGTTGTAAAAAGTGAAATTACGTGTTTTTAAATTATATAGATTCAACCCGTTTACGGTGGTGCCGATCCACAGATTCTCGCCGTCTGCCAATATGGACCGCACATAATTACCGGAGAGGGAATTAGAAACTTCCGGATTATGCTTTAAGGTATAAAATAGCTTTTCATGGAGATCGCAGTAGTTAACGCCCCCCCCGAAGGTGGCCACCCAAAGACAACCTGACTGATCAATTATTCCCTTGGTAAGCGAATTAGAGTTTAGACTTTGCGGGGAATTTTTACTACTAATCGTTTGGATGTAATTAAAGGTGTTGTCAAGTTTGATCAAATTTTTTCCGGTCACAATCCAGTAATCAGTGGTGGTATTTTGTAAGATGCTTCTAGCACTGCTAAAGTCTGAATGGGAATATTGTTTGTTTATGGAGAAATTTTCACCATTAACTAATGGCCGGTTTATTAAATAAGCTGTGTTTCCTGCGACTGTTAAGAGATGTTTTTGGTGGTCTAAAGACACCAGTAAAAAATTTTGTTCAGACACTCCTTCGATTGAGATTTTTTTAAACGTCAGCGTTTTATCTAATGTCCAAATGCCTTTGTTGCTCGAGAGATATAACTGGCCACTTTCATCGGTAGTCATATCTGAAAAATGTACATTTTTTGGTAAACTCAGCTGTCGCTCCTGAAGGGATTTTCCTTCTATTTTGTACAGTTTTAATGTTCCAGCAAGTAAACCGTATATCAGTTTCCCAATCGGCTTTATTATTTTTTCCAGTCGTGGAGAACTGTTTTTAGCGGTTTCAACAAGATCAATATATTGCTCTGATCCTGGATCAAAATACTGGAGCCCCCCTTCGGTGGAAAGCCATATGTTTCCATCTTGATCAGGATATAAATTCCTGATCCGGTTTTTATAAGCATTTTTTAAAGGAACGTTATTATTGTAATATTTTTTTACAGAATAACCATCAAATCTGTCTAGCCCAAAATAGGTGGCCACCCAGATGTAACCGTGTTTGTCCTGCGCCAGATCATTTGCGTCTGTATGGGACAAGCCTTCATCGACTGTAAGATAATTAAATTTATAGGAATAAGACTGACTGAAAATAGCATTCGTACCTATAATGTTAAAGATGAATATTAGTAACAGGGCCTTTACATATTTTCCATCCATTAACTTATTAAGGTTTTTTATTTCCATTGATGTTTTTAAATTCAGTTAAAACTACAAATAACGTGCTTGAAATTGAACAACTATTTCTAAAGTAAATGTGGAAACCCGTTATTCAGATAGTACTGAATGACATGTTTAGCTGCTCAATCCATTTTATAAAAATTGTTAATTAAATATATATAGCGAAAATGCTTTTATGTGCTGAATATTTTAACGGTGGTATCCAAAAAATGCACATCATGTCACTAAAAATGTATGATTTGGCAATCAAACAGAATAAATTATTAGAGTCCTTTGCAGCAAACAAATTTAAAACTGGATAGCCTTCATTGAAAGTTGGAGAATATTACAAAGTAACCTTTAATAGTAAATACGTTTATGAACAACTTCTTATCCAAAAAAGGGATTATCAAACTTACATTGGCATTTATTTTCCTCTTGACTCATTACACGAATTCAACAGCACAAAATAAGGAAGAAACCTTTCTCTCTAAACAAGATACTGCATCATTACCCCTGGAAATAGAAGATCCTGAAAATATTGGGATAAACAAAGAAGCTGCCCATGCAACCCTAATGCCGTATGCAAATTTAAAGGAAGCGCTAAAGGCCAACAGGCATGCTTCTTCTTTTAGCAGAAGTCTAAACGGAATGTGGAAATTCAACTGGGTAGACTGGCCCCAGAAGCGCCCCGTTCATTTTTATAAAACTGATTATGATGTTTCTAAATGGAAAGACATCAAAGTACCCTCAAACTTTCAGGTAGAAGGTTACGGCACCCCGGACTACAGCAACTTTACCTTGATTTTTCAAAGCGATTTCCCAAGAGTAATGACTGCCCCTAAAAATAGAAAATACACTACACTTTCTGAACGTAACCCGGTAGGTAGTTACCGTCGTGATTTTATGGTTCCTGAAAACTGGAATGGCCGCCGCATATTTGTTACTTTTGATGGAGTTGATGCCGGATTCTTTTTGTGGGTAAATGGCAAGAAAGTAGGCTACAGTGTAAATAGCCGAAACGCTGCCGAGTTTGACCTGACAAAATATGTGAAACCGGGTAAAAACATGATAGCTGTTGAAGTGTACCGGTTTGTATCGGGAAGTTATCTGGAAAATCAGGACATGTGGCGCCTTAGCGGAATATTCAGGAATGTAACCCTTTGGAGCGCTCCGCAACAGCACATTCGCGATTACTTTGTTAAAACTAACCTTGATGATAAATATCAGGATGCTGAGGTAACCGCTATTACCAAAGTCAAAAACTATGGCACCATCGCTACCAAGGCCCGGCAGTTAACTATTACTTTATATAATGGTTCGGTACCGGTTCCGGGGGCAGTAGGAAAAAAAACTGTCCCAGCGTTAAAACCAGGAGAGGAAGTAACGGTTGATGTAAATTTCCAAGTGAGCAACCCGCAAAAATGGACCGCGGAAACTCCTAAACTATATACATCAGTTATTACCCTAAATGAGGGAGCCCTTACCGTGGAAACTTTATCATCGCGTACGGGTTTTCGCGAGATACAGATCAAGGGTCGTTTATTCCTGGTAAATGGCGTTCCTATTAAACTTAAAGGTGTAAACCGCCATGAGAATTTCCCTGATGACGGCCATGCCATTACAGAAGCCCAGATGATCAAGGACATCATCCTGATCAAACAAACCAACAGTAACCATGTGCGAACATCCCACTACTCAGATGATCCTCGGTGGTATGAATTGTGCGATGAGTATGGTATATTTTTAGTTGCTGAGGCCAATGTAGAGTGCCATGCTGAGCAAAATCAGTTTAATGAAGAACCTACAATTAAAGCAGCTATTATTGATCGGAACGTAGCCAACGTACAGAATTTTAAGAACCATCCATCAGTTGTTATCTGGTCATTGGGGAATGAGAACGGCCGTGGCGGAACTAATTTTCGTGCGGCGTTAAAAGCAATAAAAGAAATTGACCCGGACAGGCCATCGCATTATGAGGGTTTCGGTACCGGTGACGACCGTAATCCTGCCGATATGGATAGCCAAATGTATACCGGCATAGCCAGCCTGGAAAAAGCTGCGATAGATAGTAATTTAACCAAGCCATTCTATTTATGCGAGTACGCTCATGCGATGTTCAACTCGATGGGATCAGTTGATCTGTATAACGAAATGTTCGATAAATACCCGGCCTTATTGGGTGGTGCGATTTGGGAATGGCAAGATCAGGGCCTTTATAATAACCGCGACCTTAAACATCCGATTACGGCATTTGGCGGTGGCTTTGGCGATTACCCAAATGATCATTACTTCATACATAAAGGTGTAGTGTCATCGGACAGATCACCCAAGCCTCATTTTCCGGAACTTAAACATGCTTACCAGTGGATCAGCATCCGTGCTAAGGATCTTAAGAGTAAAGCTTTTACCGTTAAAAACCGCTATCAGTTTACAAATCTTCGCGATTTTGTTGGCAGGTGGGAATTGAGCGAAAATGGCAGCATCATCTCCTCAGGTGATTTAGTGGTTGGATCTGTGAATCCAGGCGAGGAAAAAGTATTTAAACTTCCTTACCAAATCAAGGCCAGGGCAGGCGCTGAATATTTTGTCCGGGTATCATTCCAGTTGGCAACCGACAAACTTTGGGCTGCAAAAGGATTTGAAATTGCCGCACAACAATTTGAATTAGCTATACCTGTACCAGTGGTAGCGAGCGCTTCTCAAGGGGGTAACCTGACTGTAAATGATTCAAAAAACGAAATTGGGGTTACAGGTGCTGATTTTAGCGTGGTGTTTGATAAGATTAAAGGCTCTTTCACCAAAATGGTAAAAGACGGTGAAAACATCCTTAGAGATCAAGGCGGGCCGGTTCTGCACTTATGGCGTGCGCCACACCAGCAAGATGATATGTGGGCTTATCGTGACTGGATGAAAAATGGCTTAAAAAATATTTCTTGGGTAACTGAGGGAGTTAAGGCAACCCAACTGGCTGGTAACTTGGTGCAAATAAGCGTAAGCTTGAAAGGAACAGGTGGCGAAAATTTTGTTGTACAGCATAAAGCTATTTATACGATCAATGGTAATGGCGTAATAAAAGCGGTAAATAACGTAAATTTTAGCGACCCTAAATTGGTGCTTGCCAGGATAGGCGTACGTATGCTGTTGAATCAGGACCTCAATCAATTTGATTTCCTGGGCCGGGGGCCGATGGAAAACTATAGTGACCGTAAAAGCGGCTTTGATGTGGGCCATTATGCAAGCAGTGTAGCTGAACAAATGACGGGTTACGAAAAACCAATGGAACAAGGTAATCATGAAGATGTGCGCTGGGCCAACCTTACCTCTTCAAAAGGATTAGGAATAAATATCAAACAAATAGACTCAGTATTGCAGATCGCTGCGTTGCCTTACAGCGATGAAGAAATGGACCCAGTTGAATACAAAATTGATCTGCCAAAAAGCAAAGGCACGGTATTGTGCATTAGCCATAAAACCTTGGGTGTTGGATCAAATAGCTGCGGTCCCCGACCGTTGGAACAATATCAGGTATATGCAAAACCAACAACCTTTAG
>JACMPF010000201.1 GCA_014377665.1 Pedobacter sp.
AAAGAGGATTATCTGCTGATGATAAGCCCTTTTCTCTAACCAAATAATAAGATGAAAAGAAGAATTTTTTTACAAAACACAGGACTATTAGCAGCGGGTTTGGCAGCGAGCAAAGTTTCTTTCGCCGCAGCTCCCGATTTTCCTATAGTACGGGTAGCTCCCTCAAAAAGACATTTTGTTAGTCAATCTGTGGATGCTGCAATTGCTGAGTTCCACAAAAACGTGAAGAACAAGGAGCTCGCGTATCTATTTGAAAACTGCTTCCCAAATACTTTAGATACTACAGTTACTTATACACAAGAAGATGGTAAGCCTGATACTTATGTGATCACAGGGGATATCGATGCAATGTGGTTGCGCGATAGCACGGCACAGGTAACACCTTACCTTCCACTGGTTAAAGGCGATAAAAAGCTTCAGAATCTAATCCACGGGGTAATAAACCACCAGGTAAAAAGCATCATCAAAGACCCTTATGCCAATGCATTCTACGGTGATCCTAATAAAGTTGGGGAGTGGAAAACTGATCATACCGATATGAAACCAGGTGTTCACGAACGTAAATGGGAGATCGACTCGCTTTGTTATCCAATCCGTTTGAGCTATCAATATTGGAAATTAACTGGCGATACTACGCCATTTGACAATACCTGGAGAGAAGCGATCAGTGTAATCCTTAAAACCTTTAAAGAGCAGCAGAGAAAAAATGGTCAGGGTCCATATCATTTTCAGCGCGAAACAATGTTCGCTACCGATACTACGCCGCTAAGTGGCTATGGATATCCGGTTAAACCAGTTGGACTGATCTGTTCAGCATTCAGACCAAGTGACGATGCCACGATATACAACTTTCTCATTCCATCAAATTTCTTCGCCGTTATTAGTTTAAGACAGGCCGCTGAGATCCTAACAGCGGTTCATAAAGACACAACCTTAGTTGCTGAATTAAAAGCATTAGCGACTGAAGTGGAAACAGCTATTCAAAAATATGCAGTAGTAACACACCCTAAATTTGGTAAAGTTTACGCTTTCGAAGTAAACGGGTATGGAAGTTTCAATATTATGGATGATGCAAACGTACCTAGTCTTTTGGCCTTGCCTTATCTTGGAGCAGTAAAAACTACAGATCCGATTTATATCAACACCAGAAAGCTAATCTTGTCATCGGAGAACCCTTTTTATTTCCAAGGAACAGCTGCAAAAGGAATTGGTAGTCCGCATACAGGGATTGACAAAATATGGCCAATTGCAGTTACAATGCAAGGCCTGACCTCAACTACCGATGCTGAGATCAAATCATGTCTCCAAATTCTTCAAAAATGCCATGCTGGGACAGGATTTATGCATGAGTCATTTCATATGGATGACCCGTCTAAATTTACAAGATCATGGTTTGCATGGGCAAATACAATCTTTGGAGAGTTCTTATGGAAAGTTTATAAAGAAAAGCCACACTTATTGGCATAATTAGCTATACAGTAGCGGGACTTGCATTTTATTGCAAAATCCCGCTATTTATTATTCCGCGCTTCTAACCATCTTTTCTAGCAGCTTGAAAATCGAATCCAGTGCCTTATCAGTAGCACTATTCGCCATGATCACATAAGCCAAATTCTTATCCTTATTGATCAGCGTATAGCAATAAAACGTACCAGCAGAGCCTGCGTGCTCAGAACTATGCTTCTGTGCACTATTCGTGTTTAGCCAACCAATTGCATACTCAGGATGTCCATAATGTAAATATTCTATAGTTTGCGGTTTTAAGAATCCCGGCTTACCTGTTAATCCTGCCAAATTCAACTGTATAAACTTCACATAATCAGCAATAGGCATACTTATGTCGCCAGCGGGTTCAATCAAATTTAGATTATAATCAGTGTTACCAGGAACGGGAACAAATTTATCATTTTCCATCCAATGCCCCCAGGGCTGGTTCGTTGCGGATTTATTTGGCCAGCCAAACATATAATGCAGTCCTAGTTTTTTATTCAATACCTCATCAACTAGTTCTTCCCAGGTTTTTCCTGATGCCTGTTCGAGCATGCAAGCTGCTATGCTATAACCTGCATTAGAATAATTGTAGGATTTTGCATTTTTCTCTAAAGGGTTATTGTGAAGTAAAAATAGCGCAAATTCTTTACGCCTGTCCGATTTTGATCCTGTAAACTTCGGCAACAACTGAAATTCAGTACCACTTGTGTACGGCTGAATTCTAGCCCTGTGTGAAAGTAAATCTGCTAACGTGACATCGTAAAACGCCGGGTTTGCGGCCGACTTCCACTCGGGGAATAAGGCAAATAGTTTTGCGGACCAGCTGATCTTGTTTTGCTCAACCAGGTATCCCGCAATATATCCTGTTATGGCCTTCGTATTAGATCCCAAGTGAAAATAATCTTCTGGCAACGCTCGTGTATCATCAGACTTCAACGTGGACTTGTGGAACCCAATGACTCTAGAAACAATTACGCTATCAGAAGTTAATATCGCATAACTCAACTCAGGGATTTCACCGGCAATTCTTAAACTATCTGCCGATTTTTTTAGCTGTTGAGCATTGGAAGATAAATGAATAATAGTCGATATACATAGCAGAAGAATTCTTCGCATGCTTTATATTTTGCTTACGCCACCTGATCCGATAACGCGTTGTTCAACATTAGGATTTCCGCTGTAGTTTACTCTTCCGGAACCGCTTACTAAAGCTTTGATATTGTCCTCTACTTTAACGTTTACTGATCCTGAGCCACTAATTCTTGTATTTAGGTTATTCATAGACAATGTCTTTCCGCTAAATTTGCCTGAACCGCTAACGGTCACATTCGCATTTTCTGTTTTGCCAATTAAGTTCACACTTCCTGACCCACTAAGTACACTGGTTAATTTATCAGCATCTACATTAGCATTAATACTCCCTGAGCCGCTTAGGGAAATGGCAAGCTCCGCTGCATGAATAGTACCATTCACTTTGATACTTCCATTGCCACTCATTGTTAAGCTTGTAATCGTTTTTGCAGAGACCCTTGCAATTATTTTCTGATTTTCATACTTGTGAGACCAGCTCGTCCAACTAGTTTTGGGTCTTATTATTAAGATGTTTCCTTTTACTTCAGTTACCAGAGTTGAAATAGCTTCGGCATCGCCTTCAAACTTTAATCCTTCTGAATTTCCTATAGTTATGATCACCTCGATCGGTCCGCCTGCTGCTAATCCATTGAAATTTTTAACATCTCTTCTATCCTGACCAGACTTGCTGTTATTGTTGCCAGTGGAAGCGTATACTGCGACGTCATTTACAATAGGTTTTGAAGCGTACGCGCTGAAGTTTGCCGTAATAAAGGCGCTTGTGAATAATATTAAGAAAGTCGTTTTCATGATGTATGTCTTATATTTTTGTTAAATATATCAATTGTCTTTTATTTGATGATTGGATATAAGACGTTGAAAATTTAAAGATGTTGCAAGCAATTCATAAATAATTGAATTCATTTTGAAATTGACCAAAATTAACTATTTTTGCCACCCATGGGGGATTAGCTCATTTGGCTAGAGCGCTTCGCTGGCAGTGAAGAGGTGATCGGTTCGAATCCGATATTCTCCAC
>JACMPF010000202.1 GCA_014377665.1 Pedobacter sp.
CCCCAGATTTCACCGATGACCTGACCAACATAATAATCAGAAAGCAATTTATCGGGATTGTTGTATCTCGTGATCTTGGATTTATTATCGGCAAGTGTTAACCTAACAGTATACTTAACAGGTTTATTCGAGTTGCCAATCCTATCGTTCCAGGAGAGCGAAGCTTCCCATCCATTGGTACGCAAATCTGCATAATTGCCCTTTGGAACGGTGTTTCCGAAGACAGCTGGAGCCGTCAATCCAACGGTGAACATATCAGTTGTGTTGCGCACATAGGCATCTGCTGATAGGGTAAGGCGATTGCTAAGCATCCCTACATCCAGACCAATGTTTGTTGTTGTAGAAGTTTCCCAGGTAATTCCATCCGGCAACACATCCGGCTGTCTCGTAGTCTGTGGTCTGGTTCCGCTAAGGATGCCTGGCGCCTGACTAATATTAAAAAGCTCTTGATACACATAAGAGTTGATATTTCCGTTTCCTAGAGATCCGTAGGATGCCCTTATTTTTAGATCAGATATAAGCTCATTAGGTACCTTCCAGAAAGGTTCCTGATTGATTCTCCAGCCTGCAGAAACAGAAGGGAAGAAACCGTAACGCTGATTTGACGGGAATTTTGAGGAGCCATCATAACGTGCGTTCACCTCTACCAGATAGCGATCTTTGAATGAATAGTTCAAGCGGGAGAAACCGCCCATTATCGCCCACTGCTCATAACCTCCGCCCGTTGTGATGGCTTGGCCAAGGGCTAGGTTTAAGTCTTTTGCATCTTCAAAGATGATCCCATTTCTTTGTACCGCTAATCTGTTATAAGTGGATTGTTCAAAGTTATAGCCGGCCATCAGTTTTACGTAATGACTTTCTTTAAACGTATGCTCAAACTCAGCAAACACGTTCGTAGCAATATATTGTGTTACTCTTTTGTCAAATGTAAGATCGTTAGTGGTTGTGCCTACGCTGGCAAGCTGACCTCTTCCGGTGCTATAGGGTACCTGAACACGCTTAGTGTCTGTATCATTATTAGTATTTCTAAACGTTAGATCAGCATTTATGCGAAATTTGTTCTCAAAAAAGCTAGATCTTAAGCCGGTAATGTTTCTGAAGACTTGTCGTTTTGTGTCAATACCATTCTTACCATAGTAGAAATCTCCAACTGTATAGGCACTGGTAAAAGTTAATGATCCATCTGGATTTAACATGGGCACTGTAGGATGGCCTTCATCAGCAATGTTCCTCCAAATACCACCACCTTCACCAACATTAATTGGATTGTGGTATTTCATAACGGAGAAATCGGCATTGTTCTCCACGCTCAACCAGGGAAATACTTGAACTGTTCCTCTGGCACGAAGATTCTTCATGTCATAATCATCGGAGTTGTACTTGAATAAACCATCTTGATTAAGTAGTCGGCCTGACAGCAGGAAAGATGACTTATCGCCACCACCACTAATAGAAAGGTTGTTTTCAACTGCCGCTGTGTTCTTTTTATACAGCTCCCCATACCAGTCTGTACTTCCATAATAGGTGTATTCGCCTGTGGTAGGATTCACTTCTACCTGGTTGTAAGGCTGTCCGGATTCTACTCTTCTTTTAAACTCATCAAGATAAGCCTGAGAGAACTTCTGTGTCTTATTGGCATTTTGAGGAAATGCACCATCACCGTTTATGAATGCTTCTGCGAACATTTTCGACCATAGATAACCATCTGTAACGAAGTCAGGTGTTTGCAAGGGACTTTTAAGGGCATAATTTGTAGAGAACGATACGCTTGTGCGTCCTTTCTCCGCTTTCTTTGTGGTGATCAGGACCACTCCAAATGCTCCCCGGGCACCATAAATTGCTGCTGATGCTGCATCTTTTAAGATAGATACAGATTCAACATCATTGGGATTTAATAAGGAGGGATCTCCTTCAAAACCATCGATCAAGATCAGCGCACTACCACCTTGTCCGATTGAAGTTGTGCCCCGGATGTTATACGTAGGTGATTGCGTGGGTTTACCATCCAGCATTTTAATGTTTAAATTGGGCATCACTCCCTGAAGTCCCTGGGTCAGGTTAGGAATCGGACGGTTTTGCAAGGCATCACTTCTAACCTGATCGACAGCACCTGTCAGGTTTGCCTTTTTTTGAACGCCATAACCTACTACCACAGTTTCATTCAGGGTCTTAGCATCAGCTTCCAGTTTTATGTCGAGGGTTGTTTTATTGTCTGCCGTTACCTCTCTGGTCAAAAATCCAATGAAGGAAAATACAATAGTGGCCTTTTCATCTACATTTTGGAGTGTATATTTTCCATTAGGGTTTGTTACTGCTTGTACTTTTGCACCTTTTATGCTCACATTTACGCCGGGTAAGGGCTTATTTTCGTTATCATTTACAGTACCCGTTATTGTCTTCGATTGCCCATAGCCGGTAAAACAGGCAAATAGCAACGACAACAATAGGAAGGCTTTATTAAATCTTGTAGTTTTCTCAATTTTCATACGCTTCTCAATTTGATCGCAAAAGTATAATAGGCATGTTAGGCCAGGGATAAACCTATTCAAACGCTATGTTAACTTGGATGGCCTTTTCCTGATGATGTTAATACTACCGTTACATAACTTTGTTGAAAGGGTAATGATTTGGTAACGCTGTATTGAGGCCCCTTATTCTTTCATTTTACGGACTACATTTTCTATAAAAGATGATAATAAATAATGATATATTTGATTGGAAGTATAACGTATAAAAACTCTCGCTATGGGTGAAATTGTTAAGCCGTCACCCCCTTATGTCCGATATCTCCAGAATGGCGGGGAGATGGGCGCATTGATCCGTTCCTTTGATTGGTCAAAGACATCACTTGGCCAGCCCGACACCTGGTCTCAAAACCTCCTGACCACCTTAGGTATTGTCCTTCAATCAAGAGTCCCCATGTTCTTGTTCTGGGGGCCTGAATCGATCCAGTTCTACAATGACGCTTATAGGCCAAGTTTGGGAAACCAGGCGAAACACCCCAAAGCATTAGGGCAATCTGGTAAAGATTGCTGGCCGGAGATATGGGCAGTAATAAAGCCCTATATTGATCAAGTCATGGGTGGAGGGGAAGCCATTTGGCAGGAAGATTTACTGCTGCCAATTTACAGGAATGGAAGAATGGAAGATGTTTATTGGACTTTTAGCTACAGTCAGGTGATAGATGCAGATGGAGAAATTGGCGGGGTATTGGTAACCTGTTTTGAAAGTACAGGTAAGGTTGAGGCACACCGAAGCCTTAATCAAACCTTGGGTAGACTAGCTGAAAGTGAAGCCAGAATGAGCCTCTTAATTACACAAGCACCTGTGGGAATCGGTGTGCTTAAAAGTAGGGAACTCCTAATCGATACCGCTAATAATAAATTTTTACAGTTTTTAGGGAAAACGGAAGCTATTATAGGCAAGCCTTTAGCTATTGCGTTGCCCGAACTGGAAGGACAACCCTTTTTGCAGATATTGGACGATGTCTATACTTCTGGTAAAGCATACGCTAGTTCAGAAGTTTTCGCTTTGCTTGAAAATAATGGCGTTTTAACAGAATATTATTTCGATTTGCTCTATCAACCAATCCAATATGAGCAGGGTAGAACGGATAGTATTCTCGTTGTGGCAACAGATATAACCGAACAAGTAAAGGCAAGGCATACCATAGAGCAAAGTTCCCTTCAATTCCGTCAATTGGCAGATTCCATTATACAGATGGTATGGGTAACTGATGGAATGGGAATGCACGAATATTTCAATAAAAGATGGTATGATTTTACAGGTTCAAATATAGAGACTTGTAAAGGTGAAGGCTGGAACCAAATGTTTCACCCGGATGACAGGGAACGTGCCTGGGAACTATGGAATCATTCTTTGAAAACCGGTGAAGCATATGAAATTGAATATCGGTTAAGAAACTACAACGGAGATTACGTTTGGGTGCTTGGCAGGGCAGCGCCGTTTTATGATGCCGAAGGCAAAATCACTAAATGGTTCGGTACATGTACCGATATTCATGACCAAAAATTATTGCTTGAACAAAAAGATGATTTTATTAGTATTGCCAGTCATGAACTAAAGACACCCCTTACTAGCTTGAAAGCCTTGATGCAACTCATTAACAGGATGAAGGACAAATCTCTGACACCTCGATTATCTGGTTTGATTGATCGGGCCAGCAATAGTGCAGATAAAATTTATAAGTTGGTTGAAGACTTGTTGGATGCAAGCAAGTTAAATCACGGCGTTATTGCCTTAAATAAAACTTTATTTATCCTATCTGACCTGATTGCTGATTCCGTTAATCATTTAACGATCGACGGCAATTATTCCATCAAAACTAATGGAGCAATCGATCTAGAAGTTTGTGCTGATGCAGAACGGATACATCAGGTCATAACCAATTTTGTTAGCAATGCTATCAAATATGCCCCTGATTCAAAAGAGATTGTCATCAATATTGAACGAATAGACACCGGTGCAAAAATATCTGTGATAGACAGAGGACCGGGAATTGCACAATACAAGACTGCCCAACTATTTGACCGTTATTACCGTGTAGATCCTACTATTAGCCAAAAATCCGGCTTGGGACTTGGTCTTTACATTTGTTCAGAGATCGTAAAGAAACACGGAGGAGAGATAGGCGTGGAAAGTGAGGTTGGGAAAGGCTCAATCTTTTGGTTTACCTTACCCTATTAATATTCAATGCAGACTTTTTTCCACACCCTTTTATATACTTATAGGATAGTGCCTACAGCAATAGTATTTCTGATTTTATTGTCATTTCAAATTCCCAAAGAATCCAAAACCCGGATTGTAATGAAGCCGAACCAGGGCGTTATTATTACTACAGAAATTCAAAATGCTATTGATTCTTGCGCTGCCAGAGGTGCAGGGATAGTGATATTTAAAGCTGGAATTTACCTATGCGGAGGAATAGAACTAAAAAGTAACGTAACACTCCAATTAAACAAAGGCGCAGTTCTTCAGGGAAGTGCCAAATATACCGACTATAAAAACGATGCATTCATTTATGGTAAAGAGGTTTCAAATATCTCTATACAGGGAGAAGGAATGATCGACGGAGTAGATTGTGTCAATCCTACGGGAGAAGAAGGTTTTCGGGGTCCGCATTGTATTCGTCTTGTAGGATGCAAAAACATCAATTTTACTGGTATAACTATTCAAAACTCCGCCAATTGGGCTATCAACTGTAGATATTGTTCTTTTGGTACCGTTAAAAATGTAACCATACTCGGCGGCCATGATGGACTTCATACGCGTTTCTGCGACAATTTTACGGTAACGGGATGCGACTTTAGTACGGGGGATGATGCTTTTGCAGGGAATGATAACCGGGATTTTATGATAACGGATTGCAAAGTGAATACTTCCTGTAA
>JACMPF010000203.1 GCA_014377665.1 Pedobacter sp.
ATCTTCGATGTCATCGGTTGGAAAGATACATTTTTCCAGTTCCAGACCATTTCTAAGCACCTTACTTCTAAGGGGCAGTGTTTGCATTGGCGTAATGTACTTAACCATTTTGACTATCAATCATTTGTACAAGATCGGCCAGTCTTGCGGAGTAGCCGGATTCATTATCATACCAGCCTACTACCTTGACCATATCACCTACGATAGAGGTTAGCTGTGCATCAAATATACAAGAATGTGGGTTATCTAAAATATCTACAGAGACGATTGGATCTTCTGTGTATTCGAGAATATTGCTCATCTCCCCATCGGCAGCCTTTTTAAAAGCAGCATTGATGGCTTCGATAGAAGTTTCAGCTTTAAGGAGACAGGTGAAATCCGTTAGCGAACCATTGAGAACCGGAACCCTGATGCCTGCTCCACCCAGTTTGTTTTCCAGCTGAGGAAAGATGCGGGTAATGGCTTTAGCGGCACCAGTACTGGTAGGGATAATAGAAGCTGAAGCAGCTCTGGCCCTACGGAGGTCCTTATGAGGGGCATCATGCAGATTCTGATCACCCGTCATGGAATGCACAGTTGTAATATACCCTTCGAGTACGCCCCAGTTATCGTCCAGTATCTTGACCATTGGTGCGACATTGTTGGTAGTACAGGACGCGTTGGAGAGAATGGGTGATTTCAAATCAATCTCGGCATCATTGACACCAAGCACTACGATAGGTACATCTTTATCCAAAGAAGGCGCAGAAATGATGACCTGCTTAGCTCCTGCCTGGAGGTGAAGACTGGCACCGGAACGCGTAATGTATTTACCGGTAGATTCGATGACCAGATCGATGTTCAGTTCTTTCCATGGCAATGCTG
Organism: Pedobacter sp.; assembly: GCA_014377665.1. Lineage (GTDB taxonomy): Bacteria > Bacteroidota > Bacteroidia > Sphingobacteriales > Sphingobacteriaceae > Pedobacter. The sequence continues at coordinate 865 of JACMPF010000203.1, forward strand.
CAGGACTGGGTTCACTAAATAAGCGGATGGTCTTACCGTTAATGAGGAGCTGATCATTTACGAGGGAAACTGAGCCTTTAAAACCGCGGTGAACCGTATCATATTTAAATAGGTGAGCTAAAGTAGCGGGATCACCGAGGTCGTTTATGGCGACAACATTGATGTTTCGTTCCAGAGCGGTGCGTAAGAAGATGCGGCCGATCCTGCCAAAACCATTTATTGCGACGTTCATTATTTTTTATTCAAGTTTTGTTGGAGGCAAAAGTACCGATAAATGAGAGACTATCTTCTATTCAAAGTGTCTATAAATAAGATGTCAGAAAATTTGTAATTAGCGAATAATCGACGGCCTCGATAGTAAGTTAAAGCTGTATTGCTAAAAATGCATAACAAGGTTAATACAATACTAATGGTGACAATATCCGCATTTTGTACAAGGATTACTAAACTAACAGTAATAATGGTAAATACCACCAAAATCTGGACCACCTTAAAATCGCGAATACCTAAATCTCTCAACCTATGATGAATATGATTTCTATCTCCAATAAGTAGTGGCTTTCCATGCATACTTCTAATAAAAAGAATTCTTAATACATCAAAAATCGGGACTATTAACAAAGCAATGGTGATCAATACTGGCGATGAAAAGGGAGACTCATTATTATTTATACTTAAGCTAATGAATCGCAAACACATAGCCCCTGTTGTTAACCCTATGAGCATAGCACCTGAATCACCCATAAAAACTTTTCCTGGAATTAAGTTATAAATCAAAAATCCAGTAGTGGAGCCTGCGATGACAAATGCAGATATCGCGAATTCATCGTCACCCAAGCTTACCAAACAACAACCTAAGAACAAATTAACAAGAACTCCCAAAATTCCTGCTAGACCATTTATACCATCTATGAAATTGAATGCATTTACAATGACCAATAAAGAGCAAGCTAATAAAACGAACCCCATCAGCTTACATAAAATGGGCAAATCTATTAAACACAAATAAAGGTCAAGATCCAGATTGCTAAAAATTACTAAAACCAAAACTGCTAAAAGCTGAATGATGAATTTCTCCGATGGGGCTGCACCTCCCAGCAAATCGTCTTTTAAACCGAGGAGAAACATGATTGAAGAGGATGCAATCAATGCATGGAAATCAATGCTATTAAAATCTGCATATATATGCATGATTAAGAAATACCCAAAGAAAATTGATATTCCCCCCATTCTGGAAACAAGTTCTATATGTGTTTTCCTGTAAAGATCTTGAACATCGAATAATTTCAATTTAAGTGAAAAACTTATAATCCAGGGAATAACCGAGGCACTAAGAGCCCCACTAATTAGGTACGCAAATATTACGTCAACCATGAACTACAAGTTGCCGGATTTTTCTCAATCTTTTAATTAGTACCAAAGCCATACAAAACCTAAATTGGTTCGACTTTAATATTCGATAATCGTACTTTATTCCACGAAGGACCTTCAACAACGAACCATTACTCATACCCCCCATTCTCATGGAAATAAGGACCTCATTCTTGAAAACAGTTTTTACACGATTTGTATATAAAAATCTGATAATCAAATCATAGTCTGCACAAGATCCAAATTTCAATGAATAATATCCATAGGATGAGAATAAGTGACGACTTAGGAATAAAGCGGTATGAGCCGGCATCCACCCCTTGTGAAAATCTACAATATTATAATTTGCATCCCTCCATCTCCGGACAACCACATTCTTAGCTGACCGTTTTACGTAGTTTACATTTCCATATGCTGCTTCGCAGAGGTTTGACTTAAAACAAGTAACGATATCCTCCAAAACATTTACACCACAGTACTCATCATCTGCATTTAAAATCCCAATTATACTCCCAGTGGACAATTTAATCCCCTTATTTAAAGCGTCATAATAACCAAGATCAATCTCTGAAACAAATATAGTGCGATCGTTACGCATTTCTTCTATGATTTGTAAAGTGCCATCAGATGATCCACCGTCGACTATAATATGCTCGATATTAGGATAAGTCTGAGCACGAATTGAGTCCAGACAATGCCCGATAAATTCCTTACAATTAAAAACAACAGTAATCACACTAATAATCATATAAATTAATATATTTGCTTTTCAATGATATTAAAAATATTTAATAATAACTAATATTAATTAATAATAGAATATTGAACGATATGAGAAATGTATATAGATTTTGACAATTCTCTCCTAAGCTTACCAACATTTTGACATTCGAAATACTACAGTTATATAATACATTGCATGAATTACAATTTACGCTCCTCACCAATCAGTTATTACAAACTTCTGAAAGTTGTTATAAGCAGGTGGTACTGGTTACTTATAGCGCTTTCATGCGGATTAGTTTCTTGCTATCTATTCCTCATTTTCACACCCAAAGAATATAAATCATCTGCATCACTTAAGTACGAGGACAAAAAATCTGAAATCAGTGAATTGCTTAGTGTAAGAAATCTCTACGACAGGACCAATAAAGTAGAGTCAGAGAAAAGTATAATACTTTCAAGAAAGGTTTTGTCTGCCGCTATCATGGCTCTGGATTACCAAGTGATCTTTTTTGAAAAGGTAAATTTCAGTCTAGTAGCAATTTATCCAAGAAAACCAATAAACATCGTGTTTCTTAAGAAAAACACCTCAGCCACGGTTAAACATAGATTTAGATATCGTCAGGTCGATAAAAGGCAATTTGAACTTTGTTTGAAATCTGAAAAAATTGATTTTTGCAAAATTTATAATTACAACCAACCTATCAGCGTTTTAGAATTTGTTATAACTATAAACGACCACCTTTGGAATGAGGCTAGTTCACCAGTTTTTTTTAAGATTGCAGACCCCAACGAACTCATCGAAACTATTCAAAGAGGAGTTAAAATCGATGACTCTCAAAATACCAACATATTAAAAATCAAGTATATCAGCACTAATTCAGCATTTTGTGCCGACATTCTTAACGCCATACTCGATGAGTATTTAAAATTCGATGTTAAACAGAAAGAGAACACATTAGCACAGACTTCTAAATTTCTGAATCTACTTCTTGCGGAAATTTCAAGTAAAGTAGAGATCTCCGGTTCAGCACTACAGTCTTTTAAAGAAACAAATAACCTATCCAACATCAATTCTTTAGCCGCCGAAAATCATTTGATCCTGGAAAAAATCGGAACGGAAAAACACATCCTTGATGTAGATTCAAAAGTACTGAGATTTGTGTCGAGCCGCATAACCGAAAACCCCTTAAAAGGAATTTCAACATATAACTTACAAGGGTTAACCGATCCACAGTTGCAAGGTCTCGTTGAGAAGTATCAGCAACTTAATTTAACACTACGGGAAAAGCTGAAGGTATATACATCAGATTCAGAACCTATACAATTTTTAGACAGTCAGATCAAAGATCTTCAAAGCTCAATTGTGAAAAGCCTCTCTGAACACCTAAATCTCAACTTACAACGAACAATCTTCCTTGTCAGATTAGCAGATAGTATAAAAACTGTACTCAAAACAATACCGAAAATTGAGAACGCAGCCAACTCACTTGCATCCAGCTTCGGACTAGACCAAAAGGTGCAAGAATTTTTAGCTCACAAAAAACTCGAAACTCAAATCGTAAACGCCGCGATTACTCCTATCGCCACTATCCTCGACAGAGCCAGCTATCCTATAGAGCCCATCGGGCCAATCACTTTATCATGTTACCTGGTAACTACTATGTTCAGCATTTTAGGGGGAACCCTTGTAATCATTACCATACATCTTTACAACCCATTTATTTATACTAAGGAACACATTGAAGAACTGACAGCCATACCAATACTAGGTGTGGTAAACAAATCGTATAATCAACCCCAATCTAGGGACAACCAAATCGTCCTGCAAGATTTCCCCAGAACTTCATTTGGCGAATCAATTCGATTTATCAGAAGTAATCTTAATTTTATTGCGCCCGACAAAGGCAAAGTAATATGCATTACTTCAGCGGTATCTGGAGAAGGGAAATCTTTTTTATCAATAAACCTTGCTTATTCATTGACCCTAATCCAAAAAAGGGTAATCATAATTGCGGGAGATTTACGAAAATCAACTCTTCACGCTTCTTTTAATCTTCCAAATTCAAACGGATTAAGCAAATATCTAAGTGGCCAAACTGACCTAAAATCTATATGCGCCAAAACAAATATATCAGATCTGGATATAATCACCGCTGGGCCTACACCTCCGAACCCATCCGAGTTACTCCAAAGTCACATGATGAACTACCTGATAAAAGAATTGAGATTATTTTACGATGTGATATTGATTGACTCTGCACCGATTGGATTGGTGTCTGACATTAAGCCAGTTATGATACTTGCAGATGTCAACCTATTTATAGTGAGATGCGGTGTATCTAAACCTAGCTACACGCAAACTGCTGAGCGATTGAAAGAGGAGCTTAACCTTGCGAGTGTTGCCATCATACTTAATGATTTCAAATCTGACAATTTTCACAATCATTATTATAAGGACAGCCGATAGGGCTCTAAAATTGATCATTAACTCATAGAATTTTAAGGACAACCAATGCAGCCCAACACAAAAATATTGTTTTTAACACTTGACGGATTCAGTAATATAGGTGGAATCCAGAGCGTATGTAAAAACATGGCCTTCACTTTAAACTCGTTACATATTGGATCAGAAATAACCGAGTTTTCAAATCTTTCACTTTACGACGACGTATCAAATGATGCTTATATACGATCTACTAGTTTTTATGGTTACAATGGAAATAAATACTCCTTTGTTATAAATGCATTAAAGAAGGGAATCTCCGTCGATGTCATAATAATTAGCCATATAAACTTGCTTTTGATAGCCCTTATAATAAAGTTATTAAACAGGAAATCTAGAATTGTGATGCTGGCCCATGGTACAGAAATTTGGAGAACTATCCCAGCTTGGAAAACAGGTTTCATGAAACTTGCTGTAAGTATTTGGGCGGTAAG
>JACMPF010000204.1 GCA_014377665.1 Pedobacter sp.
GTTATAGGTTAAATGGCATCGAAGTTTCTAAGGTTAAGCAAATGAAAGAGCAAAACGCACATTCTATTCGTATTTTTCAGCCACACACATCAATGATAACGCGCTTTCCTTAGCCGCGGGATTTCTTCCCGACAAAATGTTGCCTAATTTGTATTTAAATTCGGACTTTCCAATATCCCCATTCAAAACTTCAGCTCCGACGTCATGGTTGTGCGGGAAAACATTAACCTTGAATCCATGAGGTTCGAGCACACTATAAAAAAGATTAGGCGTTACCCCGTCACCTGGCTTATGATGTATCTCGCAGGCTAATCCCCATTTCTGTTGGTCACTTGATTTATGAAAACTATGACCAATTAACCGGTAGTACAAAAGACGAAAATTCCAAAGCAATTTTGCGACACCTTTGTAGTTCCAAGCGGAGAACTGTGGATCATGGTCCGTTATCAATCGTCCTCCTGGCTTTACCAGTCGAGCTGCTTCCTTCAGCACGGAATCCATATTTTCACAATGGTGAAGGGCTGCATTCAAGGTCACCACATCTGCAACGCCAGATTTAAAAGGAAGATGGTGGGCATCTGCCAAAACGCCTATATATCCCGACTTTTCGGCAAATGTTAAAGAAGTTTTGGCTACGTCAACGCCAATCAGATATTCCGGTTCTCCGCCAACGGTTGCAAAAATATTTCCAGGACCGCAGCCAATATCTATGACCGTTTTGCCAGTCAGATCTCCTAATGCCGCTTGCCACCTGTCTTTAAATGTGTCACTACGGTGGCAAAATTTTAAGTATTCTTCCGACCATTCAGGACTGTTGAAATAATAAGCATTAGCTTTTAAGGCATCCGAATTTCTTAAAATTGGGAATTCGTAATAGTCTTCATGTGCGATGGGTTTACTTCCTTCAACCAGTAATGGGGAAATGTCTTTCATGGTACGGATATTAAGGGATTTAAAATAATGAGCAGCAATAAGTTGTGAAATTTATTATAACAAACATAAAGAATTATTGACTAAATATTGCTGTCGGACGTTGTTTAAAATAATAATATTTTTTTACCAAGAAATCATAAACTTCAGTGATGGTTTGCGTCAGGTTCCAGGCCAGGTGTACAGGGGACGTTACTTCCTTATGACCACGCGCAGTCAGTTTCAAATCAGTTAAGGCTAGTCTATAATACCTAACTAATATATTTAGCTTTATAAATTTAAATAACAAATAAATTACTAATATAATTAGTTTTTTGTTTGGACTGTGCTGCAATTTGACCTAGCTTTGTAGCAGTAACCTAATGTTATTTATCATGTCAGCGGAGAAACAAATCATCCATATGGACCAGGATGCTTTTTTTGTGTCTGTAGAAGTAAAGAAAGATCCCAGTCTGATCGGAAAGCCTGTTGTTATTGGTGGGACTTCCGATCGGGGAGTGGTTGCCTCCTGCAGTTATGAAGCCCGGAAGTTTGGCATCCATTCAGCGATGTCCTCCCGCATGGCCAAACAACTTTGTCCGCATGCCGTCTTTATCAGGGGGAATATGGATGAATACTCTAAAGCTTCACATGAGATTACTGCGATACTGAAAGACCGTGTTCCGCTCATTGAAAAAGCCAGCATCGATGAGCATTATATCGACATGACCGGCATGGACCGCTATCATTCAACTAATAAATTTGCACACGAACTCAGAGCTCTTGTCATCAAAGAAACCGGCCTGCCGATCTCTTTTGGACTTTCCGTAAATAAGACGGTTTCCAAAATGGCAACCAATGAATGCAAGCCCAACGGAGAACTGAATGTCGCCCAGCTCGATGTAAAACCTTTCCTAGACCCCCTTTCGATCCGTAAGATCCCAGGGCTTGGCGAGAAGACCTTTATCAAGCTTAGTGATATGGGAATCAAGAAGATTTTTACCCTATCTCAGATTCAACCCGAGCAAATGAGCTTCCTTCTGGGAAAATCAGGATTGTCGCTCTTACAGAAAGCCAAAGGGATAGATAATAGCCCGGTGATACCGTATTCCGAGCAAAAGTCCATTGGTACGCAGTGTACTTTTCATGCGGATTCTATAGACATAGAAATGATCAATAACCTGCTGGTCGCCCAGGTGATGGACATCGCTTTCCAGCTCCGGGAAAAGCAAAAACTATGCGCTTGCCTGACGGTAACGATCCGTTATGCGAATTTTGAAACGGAGACCAAGCAAATGGCGATTCCATATACTTCTCTGGATATTTTGCTGATCGCAACAGCTAAGGAACTTTTTAAGAAGATGTACAATAGGCGAATGCTATTGAGGTTGGTGGGGGTGAGGCTTAGTAACCTGGTTAGCGGTTTCGAGCAGATCGATCTATACAGCGAATCCCAGGAACAGTATAGTCTTGTACAAGCCCTGGACAAAATCCGCAAGCGATTTGGTCAGGATGCCGTAACCCGTGCGGCTGTGATGGACATTAAATTGTAGCAGCATGTACCTGAACGTCCATTCCCAATATAGTTTGCGCTACGGCACCATGTCTGTCAAAACTTTGGTTGAAGAAGCCAAAGCACGTGGAATCACGCAAATGGTATTGACGGATATCAACAACTCTACCGGAGTAATGGAGTTTATGCGGGAATGCCGTAAGAAGGGCATCAAGCCTATCGGTGGGATGGAGTTTAGAAGGGATAAGAAACTCTTGTATATTGGCATCGCCGGGAACCGGGAAGGGATGAAGGAATTAAATGATTTTCTGACCTTCCATAACCTTGCGCAGAAAGAACTGCCCGATGAGCCGCCAGCTTTTATTAATGCCTACACTATTTTTCCTTTTGGCCATAAAGCCCTGCTCAAATCAAACGAATATGTCGGGATCCGCTTTGATGAACTGCATCAGTTGTACAACCGAGAAGTTCAGCAGCCCGAAAAGATGCTCACCTTACAGCCAGTGTTTGTATCCAATAAGATCGGTTACCGGTTGCATGAATACTTGAGGGGAATTGATTTAAATACCCTGATTACCATGGTAGAAAAGGAAGATAAGTGTAAGGAAACAGATCTCTTTCTGAACCTTGGGGAACTGGAAAGTAAGTTTGTCAAATACGCCTATATTCTGGACAATACCCGTAGATTAATGGACAGCTGCCAAATGGATTACCCGGATGGGAAGGTCAAATTGAACAGAAAAAACTTTACTGGCAACAAAAAGGACGACAAAGCACTGCTGGAGAAGCTTGCAATGGAGGGCATGCTTTATCGCTATGGTGCTAAAAACAGGGAAGCATTGAAGCGTTTAAAGAAAGAGCTGAAGGTGATCTTCGAGTTGGACTTCTGCGCTTATTTTTTGATCACTAACGACATTATTCAGTATTCTATGCGCAGGGGATATTACCATGTTGGTCGGGGATCCGGAGCTAATAGTATCGTGGCTTATTGTCTGAGAATCACAGATGTTGACCCTATTGATCTGGATCTTTACTTCGAGCGTTTCTTGAATGCAGAGCGAACGAGTCCGCCGGATTTCGACCTGGATTACAGCTGGGACGAACGGGAAGATGTGCAGGACTATATTTTTAAGCGGTATGGCAGGGAACACACGGCCTTACTGGGCACCATGTCTACATTTAAAGACCGCTCTGTGATCCGTGAAATCGGTAAAGTGATGGGGTTACCTAAGTCGGAGATCGATGGTTTTACAGATCAAAGAATGACCTCATTTAATCTTGATAATGAGACTTTTAAAAAGATCATGATGATCTATCAGTTGATGACCGATATGCCCAACCAGCGGAGTATTCATGCGGGAGGTGTGCTGATCTCCGAAGAACCGATCACCTATTACACGGCACTGGATTTGCCGCCCAAAGGGATGCCAACTGTACAGTGGGACATGTACGAAGCGGAGGCGATCGGCTATGATAAATACGACATCCTTTCTCAGCGCGGCATCGGTCACATTAAGGAGGCCGTAAAACTCATAGCGCAGAACCAGGGGCAGCGGATTGACATTCATCAGGTCAAGGATTTTATGAAAGATCCGAATCTAAATGCGCGTTTGAAGACTGGGAATACGATTGGTTGCTTTTATATCGAATCCCCAGCTATGCGCCAGTTATTGACCAAACTAACCTGTGAGAACTATTTGACACTGGTCGCTGCAAGCTCGATTATCCGTCCGGGAGTAGCGCAATCCGGCATGATGAAAACTTACATTCAGAACTTTCACAAGCCAGATCAGGTGGTTTACCTGCATCCTGTGATGGAAGCGCAAATGAAGGAAACTTTTGGCGTGATGGTCTACCAGGAAGACGTGATCAAGGTTTGTATCCATTATGGTGGGATGGATGGCACAGATGCAGACATCTTAAGGCGTGGTATGAGTGGTAAATACCGTTCCCGTGTTGAATTTGACAGGCTGGTGGAGAAGTTTCATGAAGGGGCTAAGGTATTGGGCAGACCGGAGGAAGTCACTAAAGAGATTTGGCGACAGGTTTCCAGCTTTGCCGGCTACAGTTTTTCAAAAGCGCATTCCGCAAGTTTTGCGGTGGAGAGCTATCAGAGTCTGTACCTGAAAACCTATTACCCAAAAGAGTTCATGGTTGGCGTATTGAATAACTATGGAGGCTTTTACACGCGCTGGCTGTATGTGCATGAGCTGAAAAGGGCAGATGCGTTGGTGCACTTGCCTTGCGTTAATCGCAGTACTGCTGTTGTATCTATTTCCCGCAATGATGCCTTTCTTGGATTTGTTGGCATCCAAGGTCTGGAGAATAGGTATATGGAGGTGATTCCTGAAGAGCGGAATCATCACGGTGATTTTTTGAATCTGGAAGATTTTGTGAAGCGAACAGAGATCAGCCTGGAACAGGTGATTATCCTGATCCGTTGTGGCGCTTTGCGTTTTACAGGAAAGAGTAAAAAGACACTGCTGTGGGAGGTACATTCGCTATTGGGCCAGAAAGCTAAGCCCAATAACTATGCAGAACTGTTTCAACTGGAAGCTAAAAAATTTGTGCTCCCAGAACTGGTCAACACCAAACTGGAAGATGCCTATCATGAACTGGAACTTTTAGGATATCCATTAACACTATCGATGTTCGATCTGCTAAAAACAAACTATAGGGGAGATGTCATGACCAAAGATTTGTCCTCGTCTATTGGTAAGGTCGTGCGGATGGTAGGGCTGTATGTCTGTGAGAAAACTGTGCGTACCAAAAATAATAAGAAGATGTGGTTCGGAACCTTTATCGATGTGGAAGGGAATTATTTTGATACGACGCATTTTTCAAATGTTACACCTGTTTATCCATTTCGTGGTACAGGCTGTTATTTAATTCAGGGCAAAGTTGTTGAGGACTTTGGTTTTCCAAGTATAGAGGTTCAGAAGTTTGCGAAGCTGGAAATATTGGGAAATCCGGTAATGACTTAATAAAATTTGGTTTGTATATTGCATATGGATCGGATCAAAATTGATAACCAAAGATATGGCACCTAACCTATTTCAAATAATCTACAATCATCCGCTTATTAATTCTAGCGATTTGCAAGAAATTATTTCGCTACATGGAAAGATCATGGTGCAGAAAAACGAATTTCTACTGGAAGAAGGAAAAATAGCTAATGCTTATTATTTGGTAGAAAAGGGCTTAATACGTTTCTATGTAAATGATTTTAACGGCAATGAAATCACTACGCAATTTATCTGCGAAAATGAAATAGCTAATGAAGTCTCGTCTTTGTTTCAGCGTATTCCGTCGGTGCAAAACATCCAAGCGGTTACGGATGCAGTGGTTTGGAAGATTGATTTCAATGATTTTCAGCATTTATACCATAGCTTGGAATCCGCAAGGGAATGGGGACGCCAGTGGATGTCGGCACAGCTCTTTAAAACCCAACAGCGTTCTATCGAAATGATTACTCAATCTGCTTCTTTCCGTTACCTGCATCTAATGGAACATAAGCCGCAAATTATCCAACAAGCACCGCTAAAGCAAATAGCTTCCTATTTGGGCATTGCAGATACATCACTAAGTCGGATTCGTAAAGAGCTGGTCTCTTCCTAGTATTTCTTGACCTATGTAAAGTGGCTTTGGCGTTTCTATTACTACTTTCGATAAAGCAAAATAGCCGAGAAATGAAAAACTTAAAAACGATATCGTTCTCCATTCATATCGATTCGGATAGA
>JACMPF010000205.1 GCA_014377665.1 Pedobacter sp.
AGATTTATCTCAAGTGTTATGGAAGAATCCAAAAGAGAAACCCGGTAATGGTAAAGATGATGATAAGAATGGATACACTGACGACGTTTACGGCTGGAATTTCCTGGGCGGAAAAGACGGTCGAAGTGTTGGAAAGGACACCGAAGAAGCGGAACGCTTATTTAAGAACTTGGGTGCTCAAAAAACTATTGCACCCAGAGATACCGCACTATACTCGAAGTTGAAGACTAAGTACGAAGCACCTCTAGTGGCTAACCGCGCCAAACTAAAGGACTTTCAGGAATCTTTTCAAGGGATCAAATGGGCAGATAGCTTGCTTCACATAGGCTTGAAAAAAGATACTATAAAAGGTGCTGATTTAGAAAATTTCAGTTCGCAAGATCCCAAGATTGAAAATGCCAGAAAGGGCTTGCTCTCTCTTCTGCAAGGAAACAAGATGATGGATATCTCTATAGATCAGTTCAGGGATGAGTTTGGAGCCTACGTAACTACTTTAGAAGAGAGCGTTGCCAAGGTAGATTCGCCGCTTGTTAATTATAGGGCAGATATTGTAAAAGATAACTATGCTGATTTTTCTGATCGCTATTATGGTAATAACGATGTGATGGCAAAGTTCGCCTTTCATGGTACCCATGTATCTGGAATCATTGCAGCTAAAAGAGACAACGGAATTGGTATCGATGGCGTTGCAGATAACGTAAAAATAATGATGGTACGTGCAGTACCAGATGGTGATGAGCATGATAAAGACATTGCGCTCGCAATTCGCTATGCAGTTGATAATGGTGCTAAAGTAATCTCCATGAGTTTCGGTAAGGGGTATTCCCCAGAGAAACAATGGGTAGATGACGCCATCAGATATGCTGAAAAAAAGAATGTGCTGCTCGTTCATGCCGCTGGTAACGATTCCAAGAATATTGATGTGGAAGATAATTTCCCGAACCCAATGTACTTGTCGGACGGTAAAAGGGCAACAAATATGATTACTGTAGGGGCGAGTGGGGATCTTACAAACGGAGGACTGGCTGCTGGATTTTCGAACTATGGAAAGAAAATGGTGGATGTTTTTGCGCCTGGAGTTAAAATATACTCGACCATTCCAGGAGGTAATACCTATGGAAATGCAAATGGGACAAGTATGGCTGCGCCTGTCGTATCTGGCATAGCAGCTTTGATTTTGGAGCACTATCCTAAATTAAAACCAGAACAAGTAATAGATATTCTTGTTAAGAGCTGCTATAAGCCGGAAGGAACTGTTAAAAAGCCTGGAACTGACGAGCAAATTGTATTTTCAGAGTTATGTAGAAGTGGTGGTATTGTAAATGCTTATGAGGCATTAAAGCTTGCTGCTACATACAAATAACCGTCAGAATAGCTCATGCGCCGTTATTACTAAGCATCGATAGTACAGATATTACGGTTGACTAGAAGGAGTACCAAAGACAACATAGAGGCACTTAAAAAGGGAGGATTTAAAAAGACTGACCTGAGTGTTCCTGCTAATCAAAACTTTACGTAGCAGGATGTGAATCTTGTTTTTTTACTTTAAAATCTTCTACAAATAGGGATATTTCTGATTGGTTGTTTTATATTAGGCTATAAAACAACCAAATATGAAATTCTTATTGTCAATATTACTAACGGCATGTGTAGGATTTACCTACGCTCAAAAGATCAATAAGGAAATGCTTATTGTAGATCTCAACGCCGATAAAGGTGTGGTAACAGATGGTGATCTAGTAGAGCAGTGGAAAAATCAGGTTTCATCCTTTGTGGTAAAAGATTTTTCCAGACGCGATGAAGGGCGTTCTCTATCCGGATCGGGGAGACCCAGGCTTGTGAAAAAGATTGACGCATTAAAAGGTCATGGAACATTGATGTTCAATAAGCAGGAACTAGTTAATATGGACGAAGATGCTTTTGATCATCTTGTTACCGGAAGCGGATATACTTGGTTTAGCATACTTAAAGCAGGAAAGCAATCTGGTGAACTACCAAATGTGAATTGTTTTTTTGGTAACCTTCGTAATCAGCCCAATAATGAGGGAATTTGGGGCGGCTTTAATGACGACAATAGTTTCTGGATGAGCAGTAGAAATGCAGTAACATTTGGCAGATGGGATAAAAACAATCCTTATGTAACCTCTAAAGAGATCGTGAATAAAGACCAGTATTACCTTATAATGGGCAGGATGGCTAAGGGAACGGGTACCGTTATGCTCAATTTGTATCTGAACGATGGATCTAAAGCAATCGCCTCGAGTCCATTTCCTGTAAACGTAAAGGCCAACTCATCGCGCATGGCTATTGGCCAGGAAAGGGATGCTGTGCAACATCCTGGTCGAGAGTCCTTTGTTGGTGAAATGGCCAGATTTCTTCTTTACGATCGGTCTTTGACTGATATAGAGATGGCTAAAACTGCGAAACAACTGGTTAGTTATTACGGCATAGTAGTTAAGTAATTCCTGTAGCTATTAATAAATGTCAAACTTTTAAGCACTCCCCGACGCTTTTGCTGCAGGGTAAATTATATTCTGTGATATCTGCTTTAGATAAGCTATTGAATTCTGTAAATCCTTATAGCTCTGCTCTAAAAGCGACGCTGGTTGCCCCAGCTTCAATTCCGTGGCCAAAAGATAGAGAACTTCGTAGCTGCCCGCTTTCATTTCAAGGATTGTTTTGCCGGTATGCAACAATTGTAAATCTTTTAGTATGGACTTTTGCTTAGCAAAGCCCACAACTTCCTTTGTTTTTTTTAACAATTCATCATCCAAAGTTGAAGTAATTCTGAACGTCTTCAATTGTTGAGATTCCATGATAAGCTGCAGTCTGGAAATATGGCTTTCAGTGTTATTGGTATCTGGAGATAGAGCGGTTGCTAGTTCGGGGGTAAAAGCGGTTTGGCCCATGGCTTCAAAGGCTTTGATATACTTTTTTTCTGCTGCAAACATTTCAACCAGCGAAAGATTAAATACTTCAGAGAGATTAAGAGGAGGAGTTTTCATTGTTTAAACTATAACAGCCTCGGCAAGGTAAGTGTTTTTAATAATACTTAAGAAAATGAGGTACTATTATTGCTATTCAAGCCTTAGATATTACACATATGATGAAAGTTTTTGTTGGGGGTCTTCCTCCCGATGTCGATGAATTAGATTTGGTAGGTTTTGTTAGTACTTATGCAGAGGTGAGTACAATTAAAGTTGTACGTGATCGAGCAACTAAAAAATGTAAAGGCTACGCGTTTCTCCAAATGAGCAGTGATAAAATGGCAGAAAAAGCAGTTTCTGAATTAGACGGAAAAAGATATAAAGGCAATACCCTCACCGTTAACATCTCTTAATGAATAAGATCCTGCCTGGTGCAAACATAATAATGCCATTTGTAGTTTATTGAGTAAGACACCTAATCTTCGAAATCATGAAAATTCTACGTATTGCTTCAGTTCTGATCTTCTGTGTTGGCATCCTTTCTTCTTGTTCTACTCAGAAAAGGGTCGCTGAAGATGGATCAGTTACCAGAACAAGAAGTACTATAACAACGCTTAAGCCCAATGCTCCAAATCCCAGCCAAAGTGTCATTAACGCTAGTGGAGATGGTTTGACGATTGGAATTCCAAATGGCAATGACCTCAGAGCAGGGTCCTCAGAAAACGCTACAGTGATCGCTAATAATGCTATAGCGAAGGTAAATGGTCCAAAGGGGGTAAATCAGCATCGCCTTGATAGCTTGACCTCTGTTGACTTTATGAATAAGATTGCTGTACATCAAATGACAATTATTCAAATGAGCACGCTAATACAAGCCAAATCACTAGATAGAAAAGTCGCAGATTTTGCGAAGGTCATGTTAGCCAGTCAGGAGTTAGAACAGAAAGATCTCAAGAGGTTGTTTGGTTATAAAAATGTTGCCCTGCCGGGTACCCTGAACCTAAACCAGCAATCTAACAACTTGACTCAAGATAGTTACTTGCAAATGGTTATTGAGGATCAGCAAAATGCTATTCGGTTCTTTGAAGTTGGTAATAATTCTAAAGATCCTGACATTAAGGCATTCGCCACCAAATATCTTCCTATTTCCAGGAAGCATTTGCAGGAAGCCCAATCGCTCAAAAAATAATTACTAATTTCACGATTCCTTGAATTCAGGTCATGCAAAGTTATAAGAATCACATTCGCTTTTATCCGGTCCACCATTTTATATTTTATCCAATTGTGGGAGTTCTATTTGCTTTCGCTCTTAGGAAAGCTTTTACGGATGAGAAGAATAATGCGTTATGGTTTTTCGCAGCTGCAATAGTTTTCTTGATAGGTTGGTTGTCGTTCATAGTCAGGCAACACTACGGGATGACTGTTCAAAATAGAATTGTCGTGCTGGAAATGAGACTTAGGTATTACGTTTTGACTAATCAGCATCTGGAGCTATTGGAAGATAAGCTTACTTTTGGCCAAATCGCTGCATTACGGTTTGCATCGGATGAAGAGCTTCCATTGCTCCTTAATAGGGCTCTATCTGAAAATCTGTCAGTTACCGACATTAAGATGGCAATCAAGAACTGGTTACCTGATCACAGAAGAATCTAGTTTAGCAAATGATTGCCTTAGGCACTGAGGAACTATTGTTAGCAGCTTTTTTAGTCGCCGTAATGGCCATTTGCTTGAAATTTAAAAAATTAACTTTTTCAGGTGCATTGGCTGCAGGTATTATTGGCTTATGTGTCTTTCTTGCTGATCAATGGAGGGGGATATTGTTGCTGCTCGTTTTCTTTATTTTAAGCGTTGTTGCCACATCATACAAAAAAGACTTCAAACTCAAGCTTCAATCTCAATCTGTTCAGAACAATGGTAGGACCGCTGGACAGGTTTTTGCCAATGGGGGAGTTGCAGCAATTTGCGCCCTATTCTGTATTATTGATCCAGCACATCTTCAATTTTATCTAATAATGATGTCATCAAGCCTCGCTTCTGCCTTGGCAGACACGCTATCTTCTGAACTCGGTATCGTTTATGGTCGTAGATTTTATAATATCCTTACGCTTAAACAAGATACAAATGGACTAGATGGGGTAGTGAGTATTGAAGGCACCGTGCTTGGGGCCATTGGTGCCTTTATTGTAGGCCTTAGTTTTGCCACCTGCAGCACTATATCTCTTTTGATTGGAATAGCTGGAATTCTAGGAAATTTGTCAGACTCCGTTATTGGTGCCTCACTTGAAAGAAGAGGTATTATTGGAAATAACTTCGTAAATTTCTTGAATACATTATTTGCCGCGATATTAGGCCTGCTGTTTTATCTGTTAATTTATTAGTGGTTCATCAAATGAAGATCCTTTTATGCGTATTATTTTTCTGCTTTAGTGCTACCGCCATAAGGGCGCAGACTAGTTTCAACATTGGTGGTCTTGTTAAAACTGCTGCCGGAGATACTATAGATGCCGCAACTGTCTTCATAAATGGATCAAAGCAGGTGACGAAAACGGATACCAAAGGTGAGTTTATGTTTAATAATGTTAGCCCTGGAACTTATCAGCTAGTTGTAAATATGATTGGCTATGCTTCAGTGAAGCAGAACGTGGTCATACAATCTCAATCTGCGAAAATTAATATCATACTTACGGAGAAACAGATTGTGTTATCTGAAGTAGTTATTGGCGATGGATCTCAACGGGATAAACAGATCAAAGTGTTCATAAAAAACTTTCTTGGTGAATCTTCAAATGCAAAGGCTTGTACGATAATGAATACTGATTTATTGGAGTTTAGCACCCTTCAGACTCTTCTAGAAGCTACAACTAGTGACTTTCTAATTATTCAAAACAAAAGTCTCGGTTACAATATTCGCTATCTGTTAAGAAACTTTAGGTTTAACAGTGGTACTGGCATCACAAGTTATGATGGAGAATCGTTATTTGAAAATATTGACGGTACTCCGGAACAGCAGGAGCAATGGAAATTAAACAGGAGGAAAGCGTATGATGGATCGTTTATGCATTATCTAAGGTCTTTGTATGCGAACACAACCAGGAAAGAAGGATTTTTAACTTATAATATCATGAACAGGACTGCACCCTTACAGCTTGACCCGAAGCTAGTGGATATGGAACAGTTTTTATTTACAGTTGACAGTAACTTCGTGGAGTTGAAGTTTAAAAGACGATTTTATATCTATCACGACATGAAGATGGCTTCGGTAGAAGATAAAGTAACTAATGATAAAGAGATTACTCAGGCTATGGACAAAGAGGGGTCTATTATGACCCTCTTTCTGGAAAATGCAATTCTCGATAAAAAAGGAAGCTACATCGATTACAGAAGTTTCTATATCCAAGGATACTGGGGCAAAAAACGTTTAGGCGATCAGCTGCCTTTTGAATATCAGCCTGGAGATTAGGCCATTCTAACAATGGAGAGATTCAAAAGAATATTTTTTTCAAAAGTAAGAATATAGCCACAGATATTCTTTAATATCAATAGTGTCCTAAACGTTTTAAGGAATGTATACGTATAAGTCAGCGTATTGCCCGCAGTCGTCATCGTTTTAGGAAGGCCCATGTGGTTGTAGGTAATACCGGAAATGTTGTTGGCTGTACTGCCCGAATTGGTCCTTGCCGTCATACTCCCGTTGCCGTTATAGCTATAGCTGGTCAATCCTGGCAACTGGTATTCCGCCGAAGGATTTGCGTTCGTATCTGCAACACTAGCTAGCTGACTGGAACCTGATGAATAGCTGTAACTCAACTGGTCGACAAAGGCGCTGGTCAGCTTGCGCTGCAGGGTAAGAATATTCCCCATCTTATCATAGCTCAGCTCCTCATTGTTGCCCGAGCTGGCTATGGCGGAAGTCAAACGGTTCAACCCGTCATAACCGTAATTATAATACTTGCTCCCTGTCCACTCCTGGCGCTCAATGTTTCCATTGTACTGTGGTGTTACCCCTGATACTGCCTCATTGTATTTCAGTTCCTGGGTAAATAGTGTTGAGGACTGTGAACTCAGCCATCCGCGTTCGTTGTAGACATAGCTCACCGGCTCGGCAAAGCTGCTCCCAGAAT
>JACMPF010000206.1 GCA_014377665.1 Pedobacter sp.
TCAGTATTGGCAACCTGAATTGCAACTCCGGAAGGTAATGATTTAGGGAGATCATAGCTTTTCACTACACCATCTTTAAAGGAAATGTTTGCCTTGTACGTTTTGCCTTTTTCAGAATTAAGATAGAAAGACCCCATGCCTAAATGCGATGAGGTAAAAGTAGTCATGCTGTTTCCCTGGTTGTCGGTTACAGTCCCTTTAAGATCTGCACCCAAGCCAGTACTATTTAATGCTTTAAAACCGATTCGGGTGGCAATACCAGAGATGAGCTCCCCACCCTCAGGGAAAAATTGAAAGTCGTAGTCACTCTGAGACGGTTGTATCTTAAAGCGTGATGGAGCCATATCGTCCGGACCAAGTGTTATTTCGGTGAGCAGCTCCCCGTTCGTTATCGGTTCATTTTTCTTCGCATCAATCTTTACCCTCAGAAAGCCGTTTTGATCAGTCGTTCCTTTTCCTTTGTTGATGATGTCAAAGTTGGAAAGGACTTTCCAAGTAACGGCCTTATTAGCCTGCACCACACCATCTTTATCCTTAAATTGAACAAGCGCATCTATCGTCTGGCTCTTTTCTGTTTGTGTTGTTTTATAACTAAACTGGGTAATTAGCTGCTTGTTTACCGCTTCTCCGATTGGTATCGTTTTGTTAAAGAAATAGTCTTCTGCATCATTCATCATCCAAAGCGTATATGCTTTGATGTAGTAATTTCCTTGCTGATAGTTGCTGGGTACGATAGGTACGTTTCCTGATGCTACACTATTTACGACGGGTAATTTAATGCTTTGAACGAGTGAATCTCTAGAATTGATGACATCTACATAGACAATCTTACTTAGCAAAGAAGGCATGTTTGTTTCCATAGTAAGGTATGCCTTAAACCAAATGGTATCACCTACGCTATAGTAAGGTTTATCAAAATGGACGTAAACCTTTTCCGAAGGATGCTGATCGGAGAGTTTTTTGGACTGGCCAATTATTTTTTCAAGTACGATACTGTCCTGCTGTTGGGCTTGGGCATTCAAATTTAATGCAGTAGTGAGTAGAAAAAGTGTTATAACGAAGTTAAAGAATCTCATTGATTGACTGTAAGCTGTAAAGATGCTAATATATTCATTTAAGAACTGAATCGCTCACAAGCCCAATATCTTTAACATTTTTTGACAGTTTGGGGTAGGGGAGCGGAAAGCGCAATTGAACTGTCCAGTACTATTTATATTCGATTAAAAAATCTGCTAAAGGAGTACGTACTTTCTTTAATTTTACCAACCAATCACCAGCTTCATCTCTATATCCCAGTGGCAATAGGGTAGTGCTTCTTAAGCCGAGTGACTTTAGATCTAGGAGCTCATCTAGTTTGGTAGCATCAAATCCTTCCATAGGAGTTGCATCAACTTTCAAAACCGCTGCTTCTGTAATTGCTACTCCAAAACCAATATAAGCCTGTTTTGCAGCATGTGTAAAACTTTGTTCAGGACTCATTGATGTAAAGTTTGCAACCATGGAGTTAACGAAGTCTGCATTTGCAGAATCTGGTAATCCACGTTCTTTATTGGCATGCGCATATACCCCTCTAACACGTTCTTCAGTGTAATTATCCCATGCGGCGAAAATTAGCAAGTGAGAACAGTCTGTGATTTGTGCCTGCCCATAAGCTATTGCTTTGATTTTTTCTTTCCATTCTGGATTTGATACTACGATCACCTTAAAAGGCTGCAAGCCTGAGGAGGTTGGAGCCAGATGTGCTGCGGCAATAATCTGATCTACTTTTTCTTGTGGCACTTTTTCGCCATTCATTTTTTTCGTTGCGTAACGCCAGTTAAGGGCTTCTCTTATGCTCATAATATTCTTTATTTAATCATTATTACCGCTTTTAAATAACAGTGTTAGCAAATGTACTCACGTTAACGATTGTCCAGAAATACCGTTTACAGTTATGACTTTTAAATGATAAGCTCTTTTTAAACTATTTCAGCTAGAGCGACGTTATTTATTATGCATGCATAAAAATGCCTGCGCCAAATAATCATTTAAACTCGAAGCAATGAAAAAGTCGATCCCAATTATCATTCTATTATCCATTATGGCCGCATACTCATTTGCCCAGGAGAAGGGGTTTTATATCAAGCCAACAGGTGGGTATTTCATTAAAGTTACCCCTGTAGAGTTCCCCGCAATTAACGGAGCTCCTGCGCGTGACAAGACCACAACAATTACCGGCACCGGAGCTGGGGCAACGTCTACAGTTTCTGAAACGGCCTTAACAGGGTCTTTTGGACAGGGGTTTAGAGCAGGTCTAGTTGGGGGATACCAGTTCAACAGCGTGTTAGGATTGGAGCTTGGTGTCAATTATTTCAACAGTGCAGAACAAGACATGATGAAACAAAATGTTTTCAACAACGGTGTGAATGTATTGAACTTGCATACCGTTGGTAAAGTGCGAGCGCTTGACCTGGCACCCGCTTTGGTATTTAGAATACCATCAACTGGTAAATTCCAGCCCTATACAAAAGTAGGTGTGATCATTCCAGTTGCGGGTTATTTACAAATTAATACATCTTTAAATGATCAGACTGGTCAGGTCGCTGCTTCTCAAGGGATAGCTTCCGCACCAGGAACACGTACTAATTTAGTTTTGAATCGTGAGGAGAAGATTAATCCTAATGCGACAATTGGCTTTCAAAGCGCATTGGGCTTTGACTATAGGATTAGCAATCGCGTAAGTGTATTTTCTGAGCTTGAATACAGGAATGTTTCAGTAGGGGGAAAGGACAAAGAGCTTGAAAAGTATGATGGTACGGCCACTGTAGTTTTGAATGCTACCAATGCCCCAGTCGGGTCGAGAGCACTTACGTTAAATGACCAACCTAAAGGGGATCGGGAAGTGAATTATCATAAAACTATTAATTCTGGTATGAATGTTAAAGGATCGGCCAATTACGACCCGACTAAACCTTCGGATGAATTAAGGTCTTACATTAATATTGGCGGATTAGGATTAAATGTAGGACTCAAAATAAAAATTTAGGTCTGTTAAAATGGCTATGGTTTGGCTACCATTGAAAAATATTTGATGAAATAGTTAATCTTCCTCCTCGAGGTAGATCTCATGGACAAGGAACTTGACTTTAGGACTTGGTTCCAGAAGATCTTCAACATCTTCAGAATCGATGTGATAAATGGTATCGCCGGAATCGGGAATTTCAGAATTAGGAATTAATTCAAAGAACTTTATTGTAAGCTCGCTATCTAATTCAACAATCTTGATATACGTAATTCCATTTTGCCTCCAGTCCATTAATATCTGAGCGTTAAATAATTGATAAGGGTTTTCATTTTCCATTGACAGTAAAGTTAATGTATTTGAAAACCCTTATTTGTTTTACTGACTAGTTTTTTAACTTGTCTTTAAATATTTTTTCCAGTTTTTCCATTTTCGGTAGAATCACCGCACGGCAGTATGGCTGGCTACCATTTCTGTTGTAATAATCCTGATGGTAGTTTTCTGCCACATAGAATGGAGCAGATTTAGTGATTGCAGTAACAACAGGTTTACCGAACGCGTTTTTTGTATTGAGCTCCTTTTTATACTTCTCAGCAGTTGCTTTTTGAGCGTCACTATGATAGAAGACTACAGAACGGTATTGGGGGCCTACATCTGCACCCTGACGGTTCAAGGTTGTTGGATCATGTGTTTTCCAGAACACCTCCAATAATTCTTCGTAACTTATTTTTGCTGGATCATAGGTCAGTTCAATCACTTCGGCATGTCCTGTTGTTCCTGTACAAACATCATCATAGGAAGGATTAACAACATCGCCGCCTTCATATCCAGACCTCACAGTTACTACACCTTTAAGTCGTTGAAAAACCGCTTCTGAACACCAAAAACATCCGTTACCGAAAGTTGCTTTCTCTAATTTTTGTTTTTGGGCGTTGACGGTACTTACTGATAATAATATCAACGCAAATGCTAATAACTTTTTCATGCTTTTATATTTATCGGGAATTACTTAATAAGTAAAACTACGTAAGCTCCTAATAAATAGATCTGCTTTTGAGACAGGAGGTTCTAAGTTTACAATCAACTGATAATGATTTTACTCCAATTTACTGCAATAATACTAAAGATGAAATTAATGCCACATAGCTAAACGATCTTATAAGCGCCTGAATACGGAAGTTTACAATGAGCCGCTTTACGTCTATGCAAATCAGAAAATGGCTTTGTTAATTCGTGAGCTGTTAGACGATGGTGCATTAATAGAGGCGAAACTTTTGAAAGATGATACCTTCATCCTTAACAAGATCAGAAGCACAGTACTAGGTTTTGAAGCCATTAAAGCTATTAAAATGTAGAATGGTTACGCGGATTTTAAACGTAAAGGCAGTACTTTAAAAATAAAGCATAGATACCTAAAGCATCTGTTTTAAATAACAGTATTCCTTTTTATTAACAATAGTTCCTAGATTTGTGTTATCACTATAAAAACAGAATGATATGTCAGCACCTTATATTCCAAGTTTAGATTTGAACTCCTATATCAATGGAGACGATGTACAGCGTAAAAAGTTCTCAGATGAATTAGGTAGGGCATTTAATAATTCCGGTTTTGTCACCATTACCAACCATGGGGTAAGTCAGGAGCTGATCGATAAACTTTACGAAAATATACAAGCAGCATTTAGTCTGTCTACGGATCAAAAGCAGCAATATGAAAAAGTTGAACTTGCCGGTCAGCGGGGCTATACAAGTGCTGGTAAGGAAACTGCCAAGGGTGCAAAAACAGCAGATTTGAAGGAATTCTGGCAAATCGGTCAGGAGGTGTTAGATAAGGATCCGATAAAGTTCGACTATCCTGAAAATGAGTTTTTGGCAGAAATACCAGGGTTTAATGAGGTCACGAGAGAGATCTATCAGAGATTGGAAAGCAATGGTAAACACCTTCTCCGTGCGATTTCAACCTATCTGGAGTTACCGTTTGACTATTTTGATCAGCATGTTCATAATGGTAATTCCATATTAAGAGGTATTCATTACTTCCCAATTCCTGATCCTGATGCTTTGCCAGACGATGCTGTACGTGCTGGTGCCCATGAGGACATTAATTTAATTACACTATTGATTGGTGCGAGTGCCGATGGGCTGGAAGTATTAACGCGCAGCGATGAGTGGCTGCCTATAAAGGCACAACATACTGATATCGTGGTAAATGTTGGTGATATGTTACAAAGATTAACAAATAATAAGCTAAGATCCACTACTCACCGTGTAGTTAATCCGCCTCTTGAGCTGATGAAAACTTCCAGGTATTCTGTTCCTTTCTTCCTGCATCCACGATCTAATATGAGCCTTGCCAGTTTAGAATCTTGCATTGACGAGGAGCACCCTAAAGTTTATACGGATATGACTGCTGGGGAGTATCTTGATGAAAGGTTGAGAGAGATCGGCTTGAAAAATTAGGCCGACTCTTGGCCTTAACCAGCTTACCCCTAAATAGCATTATTTAGCAGCCTTGTCAATGGCTCTATTGATCACATCCTCAATCCTTCCCCTAATTTTCATATTTCCCAGTTTATCTGATACACTAGGATTTACCCTGTTCGACAGAAAAATATACACCAATCCTCTTGAGGGATCCACCCATACACAGGTCCCGGTATATCCAGTATGGCCATAGGTTTGGGGAGATGCCAATTCTGAAGGGTAGGTTTTGCTCAAGTCGGGATCCCAACGGTCGAATCCCAATCCTCTTCTGCTAACAGGTGATTGCTTTTGGGTGAACATATCTACAGTAGCGGGTTTAAAATACTGCGTTCCGCCATACGTACCTTTATTTAATAACATTTGATAGATGATCGCCAGGTCATTAGCGCTGGAGAATAGTCCAGCATGACCAGAAACTCCCCCAACCAAAGCGGCGCCTTGATCATGTACATAACCTACTAACAATGTCTTTCTGAAATATATATCCTGTTCGGTAGGGATGATTTGCTCTCTGGTAAATCTGTTTCTTGGTAAAAAGCCTGCGGTTTGCATACCGAGGGGCTTGTAGAAGTTATCTATTACGTATTGGTTTAGCGGAACTCCACTTAGGCGCTCTACAATATCTTTCATCACATACATGCTAATGTCACTATATACGTACTTGCCCCTGGTTCTTATTGGTGCAGTAAGCATTTTAGGCCACATGACATCTTTAAAGTAATTTTTGCGGACGTAATAGTTGTCGGCCACTTTTGTTGGAAAAGCAGCGCTCGAATCTCTACTGTAGTCGCTTGTAGTCAATGTATTATGAAATGGGATGTAAGGAATAAATCCTGCTTGATGTAGCATTACCTCACGAACCAATATTGGATTCATTGGACGTTCTCGCGCTTTCGGAATATATGCCCCGATGTTGGTGTCAAGGTTTAATTTTCCTTCCTCATACAACCGCATTACTGTAGGCGTCGTTGCAGTAGTTTTTGTTAGTGATGCAAGGTCAAAAATATCAGTGACCTTATCTGGAAGATTGCTTTCATAGGTATGGCTTCCATAAGCCTTATTGAATATAACTTTGCCATCTTTCACTACAAGTACTACTGCTCCCGGCGTGGCTTTGGCATTGATTGCTTCATTTGCAATGGTATCGATTCCCTCAAGGTCATCCGAATTCACATTGGCATCTTCGGGCAAGGTATATTTCAATCGTATTGGGGCTGTTGTATAGCCAGATCCTGCAGTATATTTTGGCGACAATGCGGTTGTCAGACGTTTGTTAACACCGATTCCGCCAAAAATTGCCTGTGGGATAATTTCGGCAGACATAGCGTTGTCCTGCTCGGTCCAGATTATAGGGACGTGTAGGGCATCAAAAGCTGTAAGGCCGCGGCCGTCTCCAAACAATGCGATGATTACCTGCTTACTTTTCGCCAGACTAACGATGAAATTAATGTTTCTTGCATCATTGCTCGCTGCGGTTGTTAGCGGAACTATGACTGTATTAAAATATTTCAAATCATCTTCCAGATCGTTGAGCGTGGTTAAATTTTGATAGTTGTTGGAGTTAAAAGAACTAATTTTTGTGTATTTGTTGAGTAGACTATCGAAAGCTGGCGCGTATGGAAAACCAATACTCACCGATGCAATCGTTAGTTTTTCAAGTTGTTTTACAGGAATTATATTTTCGTTGTTATTGAATAAGACCAGATTGGCCGATATATTGTTTAGGCCGGCCAGCCTCTCCATATTATCTTTATTTTTTTGTGCACAGGCATTAAACGAGCATAAAATGAGCAGGCCGAAGATGATTTTGTTCATATGGTTAAATATATAAAAAGCATACCAATTGGGGGCTTTGTAACCTAATTATGTCAAAAAGATGGCTAGAGATGCATCTTATTTTGCGTAAATTAGCAGCTTTTACCAAAGAATATACATGTCAGATATTATACAGCTTTTACCCGATAGTGTCGCCAATCAAATTGCAGCCGGTGAGGTTGTTCAGCGACCGGCATCGGCAGTAAAGGAACTTCTGGAAAATGCTATTGACGCTGGGGCGAACAAAATACAATTGATTGTTAAAGATGCCGGCAAAGCATTGATACAGGTGATAGATAACGGTTGCGGAATGAGTGTTACGGATGCGCGTATGTGTTTCGAACGGCACGCAACATCAAAAGTAAGAAAGGCAGAAGATTTGTTTGCAATTCGCACCATGGGTTTCCGTGGAGAAGCAATGGCTTCCATTGCTGCAATTGCTCAGGTGGATATGAAAACCCGTCGCCATGACGAAGAATTGGGAACTCTTATAGAGATTGAGGGCTCTGTATTTATCAAACAGGAGCCTGTAGCTACCTCGCAGGGAACCAGTATTTGCATTAAAAACCTTTTTTATAACACCCCGGCGCGCAGGAACTTTCTAAAAAGTAATCCGGCAGAAATGCGCCATATCATCGATGAGTTTCAGCGAGTAGCTATGGCACATCCAGGGGTAGCTTTTAGCTTGCACCATGATGGGGTTGAGATCTATAGATTGCCTTCCTCTGCATTAAAGCAACGCATTGTGCATCTTTTTGGTAACAATTACAATGAACGGCTGATTCCCGTTGAGGAAGAAACAAGCATCATAAATCTGAAAGGCTTTATTGGTAAGCCTGAGTTTGCTAAGCGTACCCGGGGCGAGCAATTTTTCTTTGTAAACAACCGTTTTATTAAAGATCCATACCTGAACCACGCTGTGAACAGGGCCTACGAAGAGCTGCTGCCAGACGGCAACTTTCCGCTGTATGTGTTGTTTATCGACATAGATCCGGCGAAGATTGATGTCAATGTACATCCTACGAAAACGGAAATAAAATATCTGGAGGAGAAGTCTATTTATGCAATCCTGCATTCCGCGGTTAAACGCTCGCTAGGGAGGTTTAATATTAGTCCGACCATCGACTTTGATCAGGAAATAGGTTTCAGCGCAATGATCACGCATAAATCACCAGAAGAAATCGTTCCGCCGAGCATCAGTTTCAATCCGGATTTCAATCCATTTGCAGAGGAAAGGCCTTTTAGAGAAAAGGCTTACGCTAGTTTTAGTAAGAATTATGGTGGTGGCGGCGAGATAACTCCAAGCACAAAGAATTGGGGTTCGCTGTATGAGATCGCGAAGGATCAGACACTTGAGCAGCACAGCCTTAAGTTACATGAAGATGAGCAACAGATTCCGGCTCAGAAGCAGCTAATGCAATTGCATAACCGATACATCATTTCGCAAATAAAATCTGGCTTAATGTTGATTGATCAGCAAGCGGCTCATGAACGCGTACTTTATGAGCGATTTCTACTTCATTTAGAGGATAGGAAAGGGGCTTCACAACAAAGTTTGTTTCCACAAACGGTGATTTTAAGTCCGAATGATTATGAGTTGGCGAAGAGCCTTCTTGATGACATTAAAAGTTTAGGCTTCGAAGTACGTGAATTCGGGAAAAATACGTTAGTCATTGAGGGAATTCCTGTTGATCTGGGTAGTGCAAACTTTAACGAGACGCAGCTGTTTGAGCATTTGATTGAAGGCTTTAAAAACTCCCAGCAGGATCTGAAGCTGGACAAGCGGGATGCGTTAGCGAGAAGTATGGCCAGAAACAGTGCTATTAAGAGTGGTACAGTTTTGGGTCAAGAGGAAATGAATACTTTGATAGAGCAACTTTTCGCCTGCAAAACACCTAACTTTAGCATCAGCGGAAAGCCTGTAGTTCAGACCATTGCATTGCTTGAGCTGGATAAAAAATTTGATAGATAACTATGTTTAATAATATACAGATACCACCAGTAGTAAAGAATCTGCTGATCATTAATGTGATCTTCTTTGCGGCTAAATACATTCTTACAGCCATCAATCTCGACTATATTTTGGGGGCCTTTTACTTTGACTCACAATTTTTCAGAGTATGGCAGTTGCTAACTTATATGTTCATGCATGGTAACTTTATGCACATATTGTTCAATATGTTTGCCTTATTTACCTTTGGGGGAGTGATTGAGAACAGATGGGGAACTAAGCGATTTATAAACTTTTATCTGATTACTGGTTTTGGTGCCGTTGCACTGCAAATGGGTGTTCAGGCTTATGAAGTTTACCAGATCACCGGTTCTATTATGCATAACCCCGTTACCGTGGATATTGCACAAAATATGGCTACTGTAAACATTCCGAACATAACTCAAGAACAACGAGATACTTTAATAGGTATTTATGGATTTCCGATGGTTGGGGCATCTGGAGCTATATTTGGATTGCTGGTTGCATTTGGCATGCTGTATCCCAACTCAGAATTATATATCATGTTTATCCCTGTGCCTGTAAAAGCTAAATTTATCATACCGATCTATATAATTTTCGAATTATCTTTAGGGGTGGCTCAGGTACCTGGCGATTCAGTTGCGCATTATGCGCATCTTGGGGGCGCATTGCTGGGTTTTATATTGGTAAAACTTTGGAAAGATAAGGACAATAACCGATTCTATAAATACTATGAATAACAATGTTTTTAATGATTTAAAAGTTAAAATATTTCAATCCGGCGATCCTTCCTTTCTCTACATAGGAATCAATACGCTGATATTTGTTGTGGTTGCGCTCATCAACGTGCCATTCTTCCTTTCAGGAAATGGAGGGCTTATTTATGATGACTTTATCCGGGAATATTTTGCCTTTCCCGCAGATATCCTTTCTCAGCCCCTCCACTTTTACACCATTCTAACTTATCAGTTTTTTCACGATGGATTTTTCCATGTGTTGTTCAATATGCTTTGGCTGTATTGGATGGGACGGGTTTTCCTTGATTTCTTAAAACCCAGACAATTTCATTTTGTATACCTTGTGGGTGGTCTTTTAGGTGCTGTAGTATTTGCCGGGGCCTTTAATGTTTTTCCCGTTTTCAGAGAGGTCTCGGGAGCTACTGTTATCGGTTCCTCGGCTGCGGTTATGGCCATTGTAGTGGCTACGGCTACTTTAGTTCCTAATTTTTCCATTAACCTACTTTTATTTGGTGAAGTCAAATTGAAATATCTTGCGCTCGCGTACGTAGTATTGGATTTGATTGGAAGCACATCGGCTAATGCCGGAGGAAGCTTTGCCCATCTCGGAGGCGCACTTTTCGGATTTGTCTATATTAAAACACTTCAGAATGGAAGTGATTGGAGTGCTATATTTAAGAAAAGACCTAAGTTGAAGGTAGTTAAGAAAGATCAACAACCCTTTCGAAATGAAGACAGTAAGCGACCATGGGTTCGTAAAAATGAAGGTTATGTTGATCAAAGGGAAATAGATGCGATTCTTGATAAGATTTCAAGGACAGGATATGATAAGCTGAGTAAGGAAGAGAAAGAAACGTTATTTAAAGCAAGCAAACATTAATGAAGAAAGCCCAGCGTACTAGTTTTCTCGACCACTTTATGCGCATAATAGGGGTGATTTTTTCTATTGCATTGATTCTAGCGTGTATAGCAGGTAAAATTGATCCCAGGGATTCTAAATACATTCCATTTTTCGGCCTTGCTTACCCTTATTTGCTCATGATAAATGCGGCAATGATCGTATGGTGGCTCTTCACGAAGAAATGGTACATGGCTTGCTCTTCCCTTTTGGTTATACTGATTGGCTGGCAAGCTTTCAATGCCTCCTTTGGTTTCTTTGGCAACAAAGGCATCGGTCCAAAAACTGATACTGATGCGATTAGAATGATGACCTATAACGTTCATAGCTTCAAACCTTACGGCGAAGAAGTGATAGAAACTGTGAAGGAACAGATGCTTGATCTGATAGAAGGAGAGCATCCCGATATTATATGCTTTCAGGAGTTTTTTACCCGTTATAAAGGCCCATACAATATCACTGATAGCCTTAAGCAATCGTTGAAGATCAGGAACATTTTCTTTGTGCCAATTTCACAGAATGAGTATGAGGCAAATGGCCTTGCTATTTTCTCCAGATATCCCATTATTAACAAAGGTCAAATCGACTTCAGAGAACATAAGAATGGCAATACTTGTATCTGGGTAGATATCCAGACGCCAACAAAAATTATCCGGGTTTATAACGTACATCTACAGTCGATCGCATTCGATAAACAGGACTATAATTACCTCGATAAAATCAAAAATAAAATGGATCCAGAACTTTCTTCCTCCAAACGTATTTTATCGATGCTTAAACTTGCCTTCCGCAAAAGAAGTGAACAGGTAGATTATATGCAAGCGAGCATGCGGAATTGCAGAATTCCCTATATTCTGGCGGGTGATTTCAATGATACCCCTGCTTCCTACGCGGTTACAAAACTCACTTCCTATTTAAACAATAGCTTTGTGAAAGAGGGTACAGGTTTTGGACGTACCTACAATGGAAAATTCCCTAATTTTCAAATTGACTATATCTCCACAACACAAAATATTGATATCCTAAACCATAATGTTATTGAGGCCAAATTGTCAGATCATTTTCCTGTTCGCAGCGATCTTAAATTAAAGCCCTAAAATATTTACATTTGCAGCATGAATACAAGCTTACAGCTATATAATACCCTCACACGTAAGAAAGAACCATTTGAACCTCTGCATGCTCCGAACGTTGGAATGTATGTATGTGGCCCTACCGTTTACAGTGACGTGCATTTAGGTAACTGTCGTACTTTTATTTCATTTGATTTAATATTCAGGTACCTGAAGTACAGCGGGTTCAAAGTTAGATATGTAAGAAACATTACTGATGCCGGTCACTTAGAAGGGGATCGTGATGAAGGTGATGATAAATTCGCCAAAAGGGCGAAGCTTGAGCAATTGGAACCAATGGAAGTCGTGCAGAAATATACGCTAGGTTTCCACGATGTTTTAAGGGTTTTCAATACGTTGCCACCAAGCATTGAGCCAACAGCGACCGGTCACATCATGGAGCAGATAGAGATGATCAAAGAGATCATCAATAATGGCTATGCATATGAGGTTAATGGGACCGTTTATTTTGATGTAGAAAAGTATAGTAAAGAATATAACTACACCATACTTACCAACAGAAATTTGGAAGATATGCTTGCCAATACCCGTGAGCTTGGTGGTCAGGATGATAAACATGGCAGGTTAGATTTTGCATTATGGATAATAGCAAAGCCTGAAACTATTATGCGTTGGCCCTCTCCATGGGGTGTAGGATTTCCCGGATGGCACATTGAATGTTCAGCGATGAGTGCAAAGTACTTAGGTGATGAGTTCGATATTCATGGTGGAGGAATGGATCTTGCAGCAACACACCATACCAATGAAATTGCGCAATCTGAAGCTTATAGTCATAAACAGCCCGCTAAATACTGGATGCATACCAACATGCTAACCGTAAATGGCTCAAGAATGTCGAAGTCCTTGGGCAACGGATTCCTGCCTGGCGAACTTTTTACCGGCGACCATTCCATGCTGAAGAAAGGATTTAGTCCGATGACGGTGAAGTTCTTCATGTTGCAGGCACACTATCGCAGTACCTTGGATTTTTCAAATGAGGCGTTGGATGCCTCAGAAAAAGGTTTCAGAAGATTGATGAATGCAGTCAATTTGTTGGGAAGACTAATTCCATCTGATACCAGTGATTTTGAAATTCAATCGCTAGCAGATAACTGTCTTAAGGCTATGAATGATGATTTTAATAGTCCGGTGGTTATTGCTGAGTTGTTTGAGGCGGTCCGTATCATTAATACTGTTCATGATGGCAAAGCAAAGATATCTTTAGAAGAATTGGTTAAGCTCAAGAAGTTGATTAATGATTTCGTGTTTGATATCTTTGGGCTTAAAGATGAAGATAGCGCAAATACTGAACTTAACTCAGTTCTAGATTTGGTAATTGATATTCGTAAATCTGCCAAAGAAAACAAAGATTACGCAACTTCTGATAAAATTAGA
>JACMPF010000207.1 GCA_014377665.1 Pedobacter sp.
TATGACCTTTTTATTTAGACGCGCCTGCTACTTGGTGGTCATCTTAGCTTTGCTAACCTGCTCCGCTGCTGCACAACCCTTTGCCAAATGGAACAAAGATCAATTGATTTTAAACAATGTTATGTCCAGAGAATCATTGAGTTGCCAACGGTAGCGGGTAAATTTATCACCACTTCTTATAAGCCCGCGACAGGAAGTTACGACTATTTTGAAAAGGAAAGTGATGATTTCGGCTTTGAGCTAAACCATGTGTCCTATTCTGGTAAAAGCAAGTGGCAATTGGCTGGTATAAATACCATTTCAGATGCCAATAAAGGTTATGGTGTTTCAGTAAGATTGGTAAGCGAAGACCAGAAAGTCGAAGTCAGATGGAATTCTGAAATGCATAAAGATTCTATCCATTTTGAGCGACTTTTTAAAAAAGCGCCAGTATCTACAGAGAGAAGCTACTATAGGGATGAATTGAGCCGGGTGGCTTTTGGATTGAAGCAATTGAAACAAGCCGGTGTACAGATCCTTTGGAGACCTTTTCATGAAATGAATGGCAACTGGTTTTGGTGGGGACCAGATAACCCTAGAAATCCCAGTAATATAAACAGCTACCAGGCCCTTTGGAAGGACATGTACGAAACTTTTACCAAAGATTTTGGCTTGGATAACTTGATCTGGGTGTATGCTCCTTTCAGCTCAGACGGAAGTGTCATGCCATCTGTAAATGCCTATTATCCTGGCGACCAATATGTGGACATTGTCGCCGTAGACGTTTATCCGGTAACCCCCAATTTTGACGATTATAATGAACTCAAAAAACTGGGAAAACTGGTTGCAAACGGAGAAATTGGGCCAACAAAAGAGAGCTATGGACATTTTGATCAAATGGCAGTGATTAAGGTCTTAAGCGGTAAGGCGAGCTATTTTTTGCAATGGAGTAGCTGGTGGAAAGCCAATGTAAACATCGTGGATAACCTAAACTACAAACAAATGATGAACGATCCTTCAGTAATCACTTTGGACAAAATGCGGTAAAAATCCCGTGGCCTGGATATGTGTTAACTGCATTTATTTATTATATCGGCTGTCAAGCAGGTTCTTCATCCAAATGTTGATTTCACATTGGTCCACTATAGGCAATGTAATTTCATTTTCTTTAACCAGAAAATCAGCTTTCTTTATTTTTTTCGGCCCGCTAAGCAGCAAGCTGCTGTTAGACCTCCATTAACCTGATGAATTTCATTGCGGATTCTCCATCTTCTATCCTGTCAATGATGTTCTGTTCTGTCCCGTGAGTTTATTCAATGGCGCTGGCTGCCTTTCGATCCCATTGACTTGCACGAGTCGCTGTAAAGTTTCCCGTAGCGCTGTTTTGATCAGCACCTGCTCGTTTTGAGCCTCCTTCTTTTCATAAATGAGCAAAGGCTTGTCAAAAAGAGGATTTTTCAGTTTAAGGTCCTGGAGAAAATCAGCAACTTGGAGATTCTGGCAACCCAAACTCAGCACGGTTATACCCGCTACATTCGGATGATCTGCATAAGCTGCCAGCAAACGGCTAAGTACCGCGGCATCCTGCCGTGTTCCACTGCAACCGCCCTGGTGGTTCAAAAACTTAATTCCGTCTACATTTTTAAATACACGCTCACCCACTGCCGCGCGGGGCGTCAGATCGATCGCATAGAAATCCAATTCCCGGCCATTTTCCTAGGCTTTTTTTAGCTGCTGGGTGTAGGCATTTGCTCCTGTGATAGCCGTTAAACGTTCTCTCGTTTGTGCTTGGCCGGTATATCATCACACAGCAGGTAAGTTTCATTTTCATGGTCAACCACCTGTCCGAAAGAAATCAGCTTTAAGTATACCAGAAGTATACCCAGGGACTGAAAACCAAATCTATAAGCCATTATTGATTTCTATTTAACAAAAGGCATCATTTAGCCAGGACGAGCATGAGCACATCATGTCCGGGGATTACCGCCTTAAGATCTTTTTTAACATCACCTATCATTTTCTTAGTCCATACATTCCGTATCGAATAATTCGTTTGGTTTGGGAGGAAACCTCTTTTGGCGAAGTTATCCGCTACCGCGGTCTGCTGCCAGTTTATTGAGACTGGCTTAGGTGATTTTGACCTGTTCAGATAACATACCGCCCAGTTTCCATTTTTTAAAGGCTTGTACCAGGTCTCAACACTGTCTTTAATACTATGTCTGAAACCTTGAATACCCAAAGAATCCTGGTTAACGGCGATTACTTCCTTATTGGTAAGGACCTCTATTGTTTTCCGATCCATTTTCCGGATGTCGTTACCCGCTATCAGTGGTGCTGCGATCATGGCCCACATAGAAAAATGCGCGCGGTCTTCTCCTTCAGACAATTTACCATTTCCTACTTCGAGCATGTCTGGATCATTCCAATGGCCGGGTCCTGCATATTCCCGTAATCTATCTTGTTTATCCAGAATTTGCATTACGCCCCAAGATTTCCAGCTTACATGGTCATTGATACAGTCAAAGCAGTTGTAAATATCACCTGTGGTACGCCATAAATGACCGACAGACGCACCCCACTCCCATGGCTTATCGTTACCCCATTCGCATATACTCAATACAATTGGCCGGCCTGCTTTTCTAAGTGCGGCGGTAATTGTTTTATAAGCACCTTCCGCCTTCAGCGATTCTGTATTGCACCAGTCATATTTTAAATAATCGATGCCCCATTTGGCATAGGTCTGGGCATCCTGAAACTCATAACCCCTGCTGCCGGGTCTTCCTCCGCAAGTCTGAGAACCGGCATCTGAATAAATCCCCATTTTTAGTCCCTTTGAATGAATATAATCAGCTAAGGCCTTCATCCCTGAAGGAAAGCGTTTAGGGTCCGGATGAATAAATCCAAGGCTGTCTCGTTCTCCGTGCCAGCAATCGTCGATATTGATATAAGTGTACCCGGCATCCTTCATCCCTGTTGAAACCATTGCATCTGCAATTTCACGGATTAGTTTTTCATCAACGTTGCAGGCAAATTTATTCCAACTGTTCCAGCCCATCGGCGGGGTCAGGGCAAGTCCTTCAAATTTTTTATAATTCTGAACATAGTTATTTCCCTGCCCAAAGCCTATAATATGCACAGTAAACAAGATTATTGTTATTAATACTTTTTTCATTTCTGTTTGTTACTTATAGATGTCGTGTAAATCCTTTTCAAAAAGTGTATATGAATCATCATAGAATTTTTTAAAGTCAGCGATGTTGGGATGGCCTGGATAGGGCGCGTAATAATGCGTCTTACTTCTAGTATCATTACGCCATACCAGGACATAGCACATCCGGATATTTTCTGTCTTCATTACCTTAAGCAGTACATCGTTCCACCAATTTGCATTGACAAGAGATTCAAGCCCCGTTTCGGTAAAAGCAGCCAGTTTTCCATTTTTGCTGGCCAGCGCAGACACAATTTGCAGCTTCATGATCGCGGCCTCGAGGTTGTATTTACCGTCTCTGCCCATGTCGCCATAGTTATCTACTCCCAGCAGATCTACCCATTCGTTTCCAGGGTAGCGTTCGAGATAATGCTCTGCTGAGTTAAACTTATTGTCAGGCGAGAATGCATAAAGTATGTTATGCACTCCGGCTGTATCTTTAAGGTAAGACACAGTGAATCTCCATAAAGATTTAAACTCTTCGGGGGTACAGTGGGCTCTGCCCCACCAAAACCAATCACCGTCAAATTCATGAAAAGGTCGAAAGATGACCGGTATCGCCTCTCCATCAGGTCCCTTCAGACTTTTGGCCCAATCCGCAATATTGTCTAAAATGGCTTTGTACTTTTCGTGCGCGGACCCGCCGGGTATGATGAATTTTACAGCCGGTGCAGAAACCGAATCCTTCCAATTGAAGCCGCCTGCGGAAACCGGGTTGGAAAAATGCCATGCCAGGGTAATGATTCCACCCCTTTTATAGGTATCTGTAACCAGCCCGCGCAGCCTATCTTTAGATTTTTCAATGTCCTCCGCGGGTCTGCCTGACATAGAAGACAAATCAAAACCGACTACCGCTGGGTGCGAACCTACAACCGAATTTACATCCGAGCGGTTGACATCACCTGACCAGCCGTGCCCGTATTCAGTGGCATGAGCATGACCAAATGCAGTATGGTTCAGTGACAATTTATATAAATTGCGATACAAAGCCCTGGTTTCCTTAGTCGCTAAAGAATCTATCGGTAAGCCAGGACCAGCCAATATGGTATCGGCAAAACACAGCAGGCATAACAAAAAGAAAAAAATACTTCTATTTATCATAAAATAATTTTTAAAAGACTCGTTACAAAGAGTTGGAAAGTTGATTTAACAAAAATACATCTTCAACCAGTCGAAAAAGAAATATCCGTGCATAAAAATTACCGCAATCGATACCAAACAAAACTTTACCATAATTCCCTTTTTTTCGCAACTGATTCAATACCTGATATGGCTTCTCCTTCACTATGGTGCAGAATAAACTTCGGAAATTTGATCCGATAGGTATTTAAACGATATTGGGATTTCAGCAGCGGGATCATCCGTATTTCCTTCTATAAAAATGAATCCTCGATAACCTATTTGCTTCAACGCCCGCAAGTAAGGCCTCAAATCATCATCGGCAACGCCTGGCAACGAGCGTTTTTGTTTTTCAGCAATCTCACAAAAACTAATCAAATCGCCATCAGCTATAATTTCCATGGGAGACTCTCTTTCTCGCATCATGTGAAAGATGTCTGCGTTTAGCCTGAAATAGGATTCATTCACCCTTCTCACAATATCGGCATCCGAATTCAAAGAGGGAAGGAAGTTTGTTTCGGTTTTTCCAGATTTTCCAGCAATATTATGACTTTATGTTTCGCTGCCACCTGACCCACTTTTTTGCGCAGAAGGACAAAATCAGCTTTTGCCTTGTCTAAATCGTACCCATCAGGAACATTCCTTGAACCGGCACTCCCTAAAACGATATACTTGATACCCGCTTTATGAGCCATGGATAGAACTGAATCCGTATACTCTGGTACCTGCCTTTCATTGACTGCCAGACCTGCGATCTTTATGCTGCCGGGAAAAAACAAATTACACATCAGCACCTTACATTTTGCTGATTTCATACTTTCCAGGTTCTTGCGCAGTTCATTTCTGGACAATGATGGGGAAATCATTTTCCTAACCGATTCGCCGATTAAACGGAATCCAGCTACGTAAACGATGATATCTTGAGCAAGACCCGTTACAATGCCGATGCGTGGATAATCTGGCCTATTTTCATTTTCATGTCCATATGTTTGAAGTTTACAATTTGTTACTGTGCCCTGAAGTCAAAATACAACACTCCGGATTGTGTATCCAGACCTCCGTTGGCAAAGGTTAGATTAGCCTGGCTCTGCGGTCCTAAATCCTCCTTTTCCTGGGTTTTGGTTCCTATCGCCGTTATTCCATGCATAAAAGAAATCCCAGCGGATTTTGGGTAGACCGCCATCGAATTGGCTCTTTTCAGATCTTTTGGTATCGCCGGGTTAAACAAGTGTAAAAAAAGATTTTCAGTCTCGGTAAAAATTGTGAAGTCCGACTCATTTGTCTGGAATTTAGCTGCGTAAAAATTACTGTAATAACCTTTGAATTCAGGATAATCCCAAGATTCACCGGTAATAGTATTGTTGTACACTTTATTCCACGAGTTAAATGTCGTGCCTTTCATTCTGTTTTTATATACCCTGTATGGACCGTTTCCAATCAGTTGAATGGCTTTAACTTTTTCTTCAGAATAATCGAAGGAAATTCCGAGCATGTCCTGGTTGTTTTCGGGCTTATACTGATACTTTAGCTGAAGAATCCCTGAGGGCATCAATGTCCAGTTGAATTTATACTGCTGCTTTCCGGAATAAGCAACTTCCACAACTTGTATATTTTGCTTCTCTACCAGCTTAACAACAGCATCAGTTGCCTCTCCGGTGATCAGTACAGGTCCGTTTTTAAAAGAGATTTCACCAGTTTTATTATTGACCCTGATCAGCTGGCCGCTTTTCTTGTCAATTTCTACTTTTATGCCACTGGCTTCGATCAATATATTAGCCGACTGATCAGTCACCTGAACTTTTCCCTGAGACGCAATGATAAACCTTTGGGACATTACATGAGGCGTAGTCAGCGGCCATGACCAGGTAAAGATCTCCTGTCCGTAGGGATCCTTCGCAGTTATGTACAATATATCGTAACCGGTCCAATTATTGGGTAAGGCAACTTTCAATGTCCCACTGCTTTGAGGGGAAACATCCGGAGCAACGGTTTTACCTGAAATCGCAGATGTATCGGCCTGACCGAGTCCTGTGATTTTTTTGAGTTTCCAGCTGAATTTACACTGATTAAGGTTTGTAAAATTATAGCGGTTCTCGATTGCCAAGCTACCGTCAAAAATTTTGGTAAGAGACCTATTAGGAAAATAAACTGGTGCCCAGATTTCTTTTATCGTGTAAAAGCTCCCTTCTTTTTCCCGGTATGGACCCAGAATACCGTCAGCAGCTGCGTTACCTTTGGTATCCAGCTGACCATTCCTGTCCTTATTTGCGACTCCCTGATCACAAAAATCCCAGAGAAAACCACCGGCTGACAGGGGGTTACTTAGCATCAAATTCCAGAAATCATCAAGACCTGCCCCATGGCCGCCATCATACAGTCCATGAAGGAATTCGGTAGGAAAGAATACATCTTTACCCTGAAAGAAGGTATTGATACCGTAGTTCCATGGGATGTAATGTTTGGTATTCATGCCATTTATATTCATCCATGGCTGAATTACCGGGCGGGCCTGGATATCATGCTTTGGGTATTCCGGCAACAGTTCAAAATTAAACCCTCCTTCATTTCCGTTTGCCCACATGATTACCGAAGGATGATTGACATCCTTTAAGATCAGCTCCTTTACCAGCTTGCGACCGACCTGAGTATCATAAGGCGGATATTGCCACCCCGTCAGTTCATCGATCACAAATAAACCGATTGAATCACACACTTTCAGGAAATGCGCGTCGGGTGGATAATGTGACATCCGCACCGCATTCATATTCATCTCTTTGATCAGCTTGGCATCCAGTAAACTTACCGACTCATCGGTCGTACGTCCACTGGTTGGCCAGAAAGAGCCACGGTTAACACCCTTGAACCGCATTTTTTTGCCGTTCACATAAAATCCATCCTGTTTGCGCAACTCTACAGTACGAAAACCTATGGTCTCTGTGAGTGTATGAAGAACCTTAGTTCCGCGCACCACACTCACTTCCAGTGTATATAAATTAGGGAATTCCGGCGACCATAGTTTTGGAGACAGTATTTTACCGTTGAGCTGCACCATTTCCTGCCCCTGAGTGACCGATTTGGAGACAGGTGCTCCAACGGGTTTACCTTGCCTTGTTTTGAGTTGTACAACGATGCGGGTACTGCCACTGGTATTGATTGGAAAGGCATTTATCTTTAAGGAGCCATCTGCCCTGGCATCAACAGCGATGCGCTCCAGGTGCATCTTCGGATAAGCTTCCAGGAAAACCGGACGGAAAATTCCCCCGAACACCCAGAAATCTGCGGACCTTTCCGCTTCATTGACCATTTGGTTGGAAGAGACCTTGCGAACCTTTACTTCAAGCAGGTTTTCTGCATTGAATTTCAGCAGGGGGGTAATGTTGTATCTGAACCTGTAAAATGCGCCCTGATGCACAGGCCCGGCCAGCACGCCGTTAACCTTAACTTCAGTATCGGTCATTGAACCATCAAATACGATAAAGATCTCTTTTGCGACCCAGTTTTTTGACACATTAAATTTATGGCGATAAAGACCGGTTTCCGAAGTGTCCTCCTTTGAAGATCCGTAGGTCAGGTTTCCAAAGCCCATTGATTCCCAGTTTGAGGGTACAGGTATGGTAGTCCACTTACTACTATTTGTTCCGGCAGTACATTGGAAATCCCAGTTTACAGTGTGATCTTTACCTGTTCCCGAGAGGAATTTGATCTCGGTTCGTTGTGCAAAGGCACTTGTCGCAGAAAACAATAAAAAAAACAGATATAAGTTGTTCTTCAGCATTTTAGCTATATGATTACGATTGTATGGTTAGTCGACAGTTATGTTATATTCTGCTTACCATCCCGGATTTTGAATTAAAGCGGTATTTCTCAGCATTTCACCTGTCTCAAACGGAAGCAGATAATTTTTTTCTTTAAATGTATGTAAGCGCAGCGAATTGGCAACCTCATACATGTACCCCGTCGGAAACTCGGAAGATACGGGAACTTTGGTCGGGCTCATCAGTTTATTTTATTTGTTGTCGAATAATGTTGTTGCCAGTTTCCACCTGCGAACGTCATCCCAACGCTTATCTTCATTGAAAAGCTGGATCCGCCTTTCATTTTGAATAAAGCTCCTCATGTTTTTGCGGGTCATGCCAGCTTGCGT
Source organism: Pedobacter sp. (assembly GCA_014377665.1). GTDB lineage: Bacteria > Bacteroidota > Bacteroidia > Sphingobacteriales > Sphingobacteriaceae > Pedobacter. The sequence continues at coordinate 8,451 of JACMPF010000207.1, forward strand.
GCCATAGTTGCCATCAGCACCAACGATAATGCCCGCAAGTTTAAAGATTTCCCCTATAGTTGCATATTCCTCCGAAGTTCTGTTAAGTTTATTCAGCACTTCAGCTTTTATGAGCAGAATTTCAGCATAACGAATCAATGGCCAATTCCTGTCCGTTGTCCCGAAATTTGCGGTCAGACCCTCCGCCAGCATCTTCCTGCTTAAATAACCGGAAGCTCCTGCTGCACCAGGATCTTGGTAGAAACCATCTGTTTGAGCACCAACATAGGTGAATACCGGAATTTCACTATCTGTCGTAGTGCTAAACCAGGTAGCTGTATTGTAAATAATTGAATATTTGAAGCGGGGATCGCGATTTGAGTATGGATCCTGAGGGTTGTAAGGATACAAAGCTGAAGATTCGCTTATCGGCCGACCATCCATCATCGGGAAAGCGTCAACAACATTTTGAGTGGGATTGCTGGAACCGTCACAATTGTTCCTGGACTTCGGAAGATAAAAGTCTTCAAAATCTCTGTTCGGTGGTTGCATCACATAAAAAATATGCTCTTTGTTCCTTGTCCATTCTTAAATCGCGTTTTGTATTTGGTCGCCTTAAATTCGGAAATACCACACCTTCTCCACCACCCCATATTGCTAATCAAGGAGGCAAACGCCTTGTGTGTTGTCAGTCCTTCCATATTCAAATTTAAAAAAATCCTTTCAAAAATGAAAGGATTTTTAATAACTTACATCAACCCCTCATCACCAAACGAATAGAACCCCTCTGGATTCATAATCAAATGATCCAATACCTTCAAATCCATTAGCTTTCCAGCCACTACTAATCTTTTTTAGTTCGCCGTTTGATCTTTAAATCTCTTATCGCAAAGATCAAACCGGATTTCACGTTACCGCTGACTGCTTGATATACATCATTTCAAAGATTATGAATCGAGAGGTTAGTTAAGTTGTAAATATCAACCAGCAAACAAAGCACCTATGAATGTAGAAAAGGAAAAACTACTTGCTGCAAGTGAAGCAGTAAAGTTAATCCAAAACGGTCAGACAATTGGATTAGGAACAGGCTCTACCGTGTATTATGCGATTAAAGAAATCGGGGAACTCGTTAAGCAGGGGCTTAAGATCCGTTGCGTTTCAACCTCGGTTAAAACATCTGAACTTGCGACAAAGCTAGGGATACCAACTTTTAGATATAAATGAGGTTGACAGCCTGGACCTCACATTTGATGGCGCTAATGAATTTACTAGCCCGCAGACAAGGTCTGAAATGCAGCAGGGTAAGTTTCTTGCGTGCGATTCGCAACCCCTACTATTGCGGAAAGGTAATAGTGCCTAATATGGGTGATGAAGAAAGTTATCTCGTGGACGGCATACACGTGCCCGTAATCTCTGAAACCCTATATTATCAAGTACAGGACATATTAGACGGAAGGAAAAGAAATTCATACATCAAAGTATGTGCACCCGAGGAATTACTCTTGAGGGGATTTATGTACTGCGCGAACCGAAACTACCTATTGACTAGCAGCGCCTTTAAAGGGCGAAATCAGTATTACCATTACTACCACTGTAAACGACCCTGCAAGGTCCGGTATAAAGCGCATGAAGTCAACGATTACTTTATGAGCCACCTTAGACAGTATGTACCCGGACCAGGAATGGCTAAATTATTTAGGGATGTGGTTTGTGATACCTATAATGACTCGACCAATATATTCAACCAGGAACGCAAATCCTACATCAAACAGATCACCGAACAAAACAACAAAATCACCAAGTCCCGGGCATTGCTGCTAGGTGATGCCATCACCACAAAAGATTAAAAAGATATCAAATTTAATGCAGAAAACACCATTCTTAGACTGGAAGACAGCATCAATGATTTGTCTAAAAAAATCGAGTTGGACTAGGATATATTAAGTATACTGGACGAATCACTGGAAAACTTAAAAAACATCGTTAATCTATACGAGAAGGCCGATGTGGAGGGTTAGCAATTTATCATAGATTCGATCTTTCCTGAAAAGTTCGTATTTGACGGCGAAATAGATCGAACCGCTCGGATGAACTAAGCCTTTCAACTTATCTATCACATCAACAATAAGTTAGAAGTCAAAAAAAAGGAGTTAGCTCTAAATTTAGAACTAACTCCAA
>JACMPF010000002.1 GCA_014377665.1 Pedobacter sp.
GCTCCCGCGATAACAGAGGAGTTGCCGACTGCTCAAGATTCACTAGAAAGTGAATCATCGCACCGTTTTTATTCACCACTTGTAAAAAACATCGCAAATCAAGAAAATATTTCTTTACCGGAACTAGAAGGTCTAAAAGGAACCGGCGCCGACGGGAGATTAACAAAAGATGATCTTCTGAGTTACATTTCAAACAAACCAAGTAAAGACAGCCAAAAGCCTTTAGTTGCTGAACCAACAATAACCGCTAACAAGCCAGCATACAGCGTAAGTGGGGGAGATGAAGTCATTGAGATGGACAGAATGCGTAGATTGATTGCTGACCACATGGTCATGAGTGCCTCGACTGCACCACATGTTACTTCTTTTGTTGAGGCTGACGTAACTAATCTTGTGTTGTGGCGAGAAAGGGTTAAAGTAAGCTTTGAAAAAAGAGAAGGTGAAAAAATAACTTTCACGCCCATCTTTATAGAAGCAGTCACAAAAGCCATTAAAGACTTTCCGATGATCAATGTTAGTGTCAATGGTACCCAAATAATTAAAAAGCGGGATATTAACATTGGGATGGCCGCTGCACTACCAAGTGGTAATTTAATTGTGCCTGTTATTAAAAATGCTGATCAGCTCAATCTTGTTGGCTTAACAAAGTCAGTCAATGATTTAGCTGGCAGAGCTAGAAATTCTAAACTGAAGCCTGATGAAACGCAAAATGGAACCTTCACATTAACTAATGTGGGTTCGTTCGGAAATGTAATGGGAACTCCAATCATCAATCAACCTCAGGTAGCAATACTGGCAGTCGGTGCCATCAAAAAAAAGCCAGCTGTATTGGAGACAGAATTTGGAGATGTGATAGCAATCCGGCACATGATGTTTTTATCGTTATCATACGATCATCGTGTGGTAGATGGGGCATTGGGTGGATCATTTGTTCGAAGGGTAGCAGATTATCTGGAAAATTGGGATATTAATAGAGAAATATAAATCGAATAGGGCCCCAATTGGGGCCCTATTACTATCAAAACAAAACAAAGTATAAAAACTAGTTTAAAGAAATTTCTTCTTCAGCAATGGTTTGAAACTCCCTCTCTGTATAAGTATATTTACCTGTATGGGCAATAAAAACATCTTTCTGTTCTAATAAGCTACGATTAGCTAGAAGGGATCTCAAGCTTATATTTCCAATTACATATTTATAATCGTTTCTTGAGAAACGTTCCGTAATGTGTTCCACTTTCAGCTTCTCAAGCGTATATTCATGTGTGTACCTTAAATATACCTCAATATTGACATTGTCTGTATGGATTAAACCATTCAATTGATGATGTTTCTTGTATTCATAGCGGTAATCATAACGCAATGCTGCTATGTCGGACAGTACAGCTGCACCGGTTGGATGCCCACCTGCGCCTTTTCCAAAGAAAAATTGTTTATCTGCAAAAGCCGCTTGAACGGTTACGCCATTGTATTCATTCTCCACGTTAAAAAGAAAGTCGTCTGACTTTACAAACTTAGGTAGAACGTAGGTTACAACTTGCTTAGTGCTGATTTTTCTTGCAGTTGGGACAAGCTTAATCTTATAATTCTTTTCCCTCGCGTAACGTATGTCGTGCTCAGAAAGATTTTGGATTCCAACGTTTAGGATCTTGTCCGGATCAATGAATAGGCCATAAGCATGTGCTGTAGCTATCGCTAACTTAAATTTCGGGTCGTAACCTCCAACGTCAAGGATTGGATTTGATTCTGCAAATCCCAGGTCTTGAGCTTGTTTTAAAGCCACTCCGTACTCAAGATCCTCATTGAAAATCTTTGAGAGTATGTAATTCGATGAGCCATTGAAAATTCCGCTGATCCCATGGAGCATTTCGTTGTCATAATACTCTTCCAGGTTTCTGATAATAGGGATACTTCCGCAAACCGCCCCTTCATATAGTAATGATGAACCGTACTTTGCTTGCAATTGAACAAGTTCCGCTAGATGCATAGCAATCATTTTCTTGTTTGCCGAAACCACATTTTTACCACCAATTAAAGCACGTTTCACTATTGTAAATGCAACATCAGCATCATCAATAAGCTCAACGATTGTATTGATTTCCGGGTTATCTAAAATCTCATTGTGGTCTGTGGTAAACAAGTTCGCATTTAAGCTCCTTTTCTTATCAGAATTCTTAATGGCGATTTTAACGATCTCTAAATTAAGATCCTGACCGCGTATAATATCGTTAAGCCCTTGTCCAACGACACCAAATCCAAAAAGGCCAATTTTAAGTCTTTTGCTCATTTAATTATGCAGTTCTATTGAGTTTTACTATTTTTTTGTTTGCACTATCTTTAAGGAAATTGCCAATAATACGTGTGAGACTATCTGTTTCAATCAAAAATCCGTCATGACCATAGGCAGAGTTGATGCTTTTGAAAGTAGCGTTTTGAATATTTTCTCCAAGGTACGCTTGTTCAGAAACTGGGAAAAGAACATCGTTATCTATGCCAATCACTAAAGTATTTGCTTTAATCTGCCTTAAAGCATCAGCTACACTCTTACGACCTCTGCCAACATTATGGCTGTCCATGGCCTTAGTCAGATAATAATAACTGAACGCATTGAATCTATTACATAGCTTCTCTCCTTGATAACATTGGTATGACGATGCTCTGAAATTTGTCGTCTTATCATTAACACTTTCGAGTTGAGTAGCCGAATAGGCTTCATAAGTCCTATATGACAACAATGCAATGCTTCGGGCAGTCTTAAGACCTTTTAAGCCTCCTTTAGGATTTTGAGCATAAAAGCTGCGGTCTGTTGAGATTGCTAGTCGTTGACTCTCATTGAATGCTATTCCCCATGGGGAATGTGATGCATTTGTGGCCATTAGTATCAAATTCTCAATTTTGTTGTTATCGGCAATGGCCCACTCCATGGCCTGATGACCACCTAATGAACCTCCTATTAGAACTTTTATCTTCTCAATGTTTAAATGATCAGCTAATAAACGATGTCCATTAACGATATCTCTTATCGTAAATTCAGGAAAAGATAAATAATAAGGCTGGCCGGTAGCTTCATTTACACTTAAGGGATTTGTGCTTCCATAATGGGATCCCAGTATATTGGCACAAACTATAAAGTGTTCCTCTGGATTAAACAGGTCATTATTACCAAACAATCCTTTCCACCATTCAAGAACGTCAGAATTAGCGGTAAGTGCGTGACAAACCCAGATTACATTATCTTTATTACTGTTTAATTTCCCATAAGTTTGATAAGCGATTTGAATGTTTGCCAGATCATTTCCGCTTTCTAATCTAAACGGTTTATCGTAATTGTAAGTAGCCTTAGTACTCATTGTATGTGTAAACGAATTGTTCTTATTTATGGTTTATTATTGCGAAGGCCTGTTCAAAGTCTGCCTTGATATCATCTATATGCTCCAGACCAACTGAAACCCTTAAGAGATTAGGCAATACCCCTGATGCTGCTTGTTCCTCCATGCTCAGTTGTTGATGTGTTGTTGCTGATGGCTGAATGATCAGCGTTTTTGCGTCGCCGACATTTGCAACATGACTCACTAATTTGAGGCTATCTACAACTGTGGTCGTGCTACTCGCATCTCCATTTAATTCAAAAGACAACACGGCACCAAAACCGTTTTGTAAATATTTTTTAGCATTGGCGTGATAAGGGCTACTATCCAGTCCTGGATAATTGACTTTCTTGACCGCTTCGTGACCGTCGAGCCATTGCGCAAGGGACAAAGCGTTATCTACGTGACGCTGAACCCTCAATGATAAGGTTTCTAAACCTTGAATTAGCAAAAATGAGTTGAAAGGCGACAAAGATGGGCCAAAGTCGCGTAGGCCCTCCACTCTGGCGCGAATGGCAAATTGAATGTTTCCAAAAGGGCCACCTATTCCAAAAACATCGCTAAATACTAGTCCGTGGTAGCCTTCGGACGGCTCGCTAAACTGAGGGAACTTCCCATTTCCCCAATTATAAGTTCCACCATCAACTATCACCCCGCCAATGCTCGTGCCATGGCCTCCAATCCATTTGGTCGCAGACTGCACTACGATGTGTGCTCCATGCGCTAGAGGCTTGAATAGGTATCCTGCTGCGCCAAAAGTATTATCCACAATCAAAGGTAAATCGTATTTATTTGCTATCGCAGAAAGCCTTTCAAAGTCAATAATGCTGAAAGAAGGATTCCCTATACTTTCTAGGTATATCGCCTTTGTTTTGCTATCGATTTGTGCTTCGAAATCTTCCACATTATCACCATTGGCGAATTTGACTTCGATTCCAATACGCTTAAATGCTACCTTAAATTGATTGTAGGAACCGCCGTATAAGTGTGATGACGAAACGAAATTGTCCCCTACCTGAAGAATATTATTAAGCGCTATAAACTGCGCCGCCAGTCCGGATCCCACGGCCAATGCTGCGACTCCGCCTTCCAATGCCGCAACTCGTTTCTCAAAAACATCAGTAGTTGGGTTCATGATTCGGGTGTAAATATTGCCGAACTCTTTTAATGCAAAAAGGTTTGCGCCATGTTCCGAGTTCTTGAATGCGTAAGAAGTGGTTTGGTAAATTGGGACGGCTCGTGAACCTGTTGTTGGGTCTATTTCTTGGCCAGCATGTATTTGTAGTGTTTCGAATTTGTAGGAAGTTGACATAATTTAAGTTTAGAAAAGTAAATTTTAATTGTACATAGTTCTTTGGCGTACCCTTTTGAAGGGCCTTCCGGATTGAAATATTTTACACAAAGGGAAGATTGTTGTTTTTATAGCATGCAATAGCACATAGAGGGAGTATGCTTATGGCTACAACAATTAATTAGATATGGTAAGAATTTAACTGTTTTCATCTTGTTTAAATTTATCTTTCCAAGAAGCACCATGCACCCTGGTCAGGAATTGGCACCTTCTCCAATTGGAGGGTTGCCAGTGGGTCATTGAGCCTGTCTCTCGCCACTTCTTTATAAATCAAACCATATAATAAGGCATGACTTCATAGCTATTGCTATGTGTTAATACAAATGTATAATATAGACTTAAATATACCAAAATATTATTCTGATTATTTTATAATATACTGAATTTCAGTTGAATGAAATTTAATAAACAACTCTTTTAGCTCAATCCATTGGGATTTATTAGCTTAAAGCCTGATTTATATCCTCAATTAGGTCGTCAATATGTTCTAGGCCGACCGATATCCGAATTAAATTCTGTGGAGTTTTTGTGTCAGGTCCTTCAACCGATGCCCTATGCTCTATCAAGCTTTCCACGCCACCCAGACTAGTGGCCTGAGCGAAAATCTTTACTGTGTTTACAACTTTTCTTGCTTCCTGGGCACCACCTTTAACCAGGATAGACATCATTCCACCAAACGAACTCATTTGTTTTTTGGCGATCTTGTGCTGCGGATGCGAAACTAAGCCAGGGTAGTACACAGCCTCAACCTGTTGGTGTTGCTCAAGAAATATGGCCAGAGCCATACCATTTTCACTATGACCACGCATCCGGTAAGGCAGTGTCTTTATGCTTCGTAATAAAAGAAAGCAATCAAAAGGAGATGGTACCGCTCCACCTATTTGTTGTATATTTCTGATAGCTTCCCAAAGATCATCTATTTTAGCAGTTATCAAAATGCCGCCTAGCACGTCACTGTGGCCACCGATGTATTTGGTTGAAGAATGCATTACGATATCTGCCCCAAGATCTATTGGATTTTGGAGACAAGGGGAGGCAAAAGTACTGTCACATGCCATAACCAGGTTGTGTTTTTTTGCGATAGCAGAGATCGCACTTATATCGGTCACTTTTAGTAGTGGATTTGATGGCGTCTCGATCCAGATCAAGGCTGTATTGTCTTTAATAAAAGATTCTAAAGATTTAAGGTTCGTGAGGTCGACAAAATCAAACTCCAGCGTACCTGCGAAGATGGACATCAACTGCTTTTTAAAACCCCAATACATATCATCCGGCGCGATGATGTGACTCCCGGGTTTTAACGCCTGAAACAAGCTCATTCCTGCAGTATTGCCAGATGAAAAAGCACAGGCTTCCTCACCATGCTCCAGATCTGCCAGTGTTTTTTCAAGATTAGACCTGTTTGGATTACTTACCCTGCTGTAGATATGTCCGCCTGAATAGCCACCTTCTTCATTTCTTAAAAAAGTTGTAGATAGGTTAATAGGGCTGGTCACATCATTGGTGCTTGCTTTGAATAAATTTCCGGAATGTATAGCAAGTGTTTCGGGCTTCATTATGATATTGTTAGGTAGATAAGCGCTTATTAAGCTTAACAGTGATAAAGGTAGAAAATATTCTGTTTAAGTTTTGGCAAGATTTGTGTAATTGAAAAGCAAAACAACATTGATATGAAAAGAATAATCCTAATAGCAGCCATTTTATGTAGTTCATTAATGGTTTTGCAAAGCTGTTCCCCTAAGGGTGCTGCAAACTCAACGGTCAAAAGAGGCGACATAACTGGTAACTGGGTATTGAGCGATATTACTTTTGAAGGACTTCCGCAATCTGCGGTTAAATCTTTGTTTGATGAAGGTTCCTATACTTGCTTTCAAGGAAGTACCTGGAGCCTAACAAACAGCGGTAATGGAACTTATACGCTCCCCGGTGGTGGAGCTTGCGCAGCAAAAACACAATCTATCTATTGGTCAGCTTCACCAGCAGATCAAACTTTTCAATTCAAAAAGATCTTTGAAGGAGATAAAGCTAAGAATGTAACCTCTGGATATCGACTGGTACTTACTTCTAGCGATGGAAATAATATGGTGATTAAGTCACCCGTTGAATATGGTACATCACCAGCCTACATCGTGCTTAACTTTACAAAGGCAGTAAAATAATTTGACACTTTGGTTACGTGAAAAGGGATTCAATTGATTTTGAATTCCTTTTTGTATTACAGCTCTTTTACACAACCCTGACAGGTAATAGTTCTTGAGGAAATGTGTTCTCTTGATTTTATCTTACTTTTGCCATATTATAAAAACTTAATGAGTACTACGTCAACATTATCAGTTTTAATTCACGATCAGGACTTATCTGAACAACTTAGGTTCATCGCTGAGAAAGTTTCAAATCAAGAGCGGATTACTTTTGATGAGGGTGTTTACCTTTACGAGCATGGAGAGCTTGGATATCTTGGGGCCCTTGCCAACTATATTCGGGAACAAAAACATGGTGACAAGACTTATTTTAATAAGAACTTTCATCTTGAGCCTACCAACCTTTGTGTGTACGATTGTAAGTTTTGTTCTTATTCCCGGCTGATAAAACAGAAAGAAGAGGGCTGGGCATTAACGCTGCAGGAGATGTTGGATGTAGTTAAAAAATATGATGATGAACCAGTGACTGAAGTTCATATTGTGGGTGGCGTTTTGCCGCAATACGATGTGGCTTTCTATTCTGCGCTTTTCACTGCTATCAAGCATCATCGCCCAAATCTACACGTAAAAGCCTTAACTCCGGTTGAATATCACTATATATTCAAAAAGGCCAAGATAGATTATGCCACGGGTATGAAGCTTATGAAAGATGCCGGACTGGAATCTATACCAGGTGGTGGTGCTGAAATTTTTCATCCGGAAGTACGTGATATTATAGCAAAAGATAAATGTACTGGTGAGCAGTGGTTACAGATCCATGAGGAGTGGCATAAACTCGGCATGCGTTCCAATGCGACAATGCTTTATGGCCATATAGAAAAATATGCACATAGAATTGACCACATGGAACAACTGCGACAACTGCAGGATAGGACCGGTGGTTTCCAGACTTTCATTCCTCTCAAGTTTAGAAATCAACACAACCAGATGGAGAATGTTCCAGAGGTGTCAGTTATTGAGGATTTAAGAAATTATGCAATCTCAAGGATCTACCTTGATAATTTCGATCACATCAAAGCTTATTGGGCGATGATTAGCAGACAAACTGCTCAGCTCTCCTTAAATTTTGGTGTAGATGACATCGACGGAACGCTAGATGATACCACCAAAATCTACTCAATGGCTGGAGCGGAGGAACAACATCCGGCAATGAGTACAAAAGAGCTTGTTAACTTAATTAAGCAAGTAAAACGTAAGCCAATAGAAAGAGATACCTTATATAATGTGGTGACTGATTTCACAGACGTTGTTTTTGAAGAGGATGTTAAGCCTCAGTTTTATAAGTTGCCGGTGATTAATTAGATGGACAAAGAACTATATATCATCAGACATGGTGAAACTGAATTAAATAAGCAAGGAATTGTACAAGGCAGGGGTATCAATAGTGATCTCAATGATACAGGCCGTGCACAGGCTGCAGCTTTTTATGAGATGTATAAAGATGTCCCTTTTCAAAAAATTTATACATCAACTTTGAAGCGAACACATCAGACTGTTCAGCGTTTCATCGACGGAGGTGTCCGATGGGAAAGGCTTTCTGGTTTAGATGAGCTTGCCTGGGGGGAATGGGAAGGTAAATCGAACGATGCCAATGCTATAGCAGCCTTTAAATCGATAATGGAAAAATGGCAGTCAGGTGATTACGATTCTAAGTTTGATGGGGGAGAAAGTCCAAATGAAGTACTCTTGCGCTTAACAGAAGCGGTCGAGATAATTAAAAGTCATACAGAAGAAAATTTGGTTCTGATTTGTATGCATGGTCGCGCAATGCGGTTACTCCTATGTTTACTTGCAAATAAACCACTTTCTGAGATGGGTGATTTCCCACATCTGAATACCACGCTTTACAAAGTAGAATTGACTGACGATATTTTTAATATCGTGGAGTTCAATAATACTGACCATCTAAAATAAGTGCTTTGAGTAGAATAAAAATATCTGCTGTAGCCTACACCAATACTAAACCTTTTATCTACGGTATATCACACTCTGAAATAGTTGATAAAATAGACCTTAGCCTTGATATACCGTCAGATTGTGCCGCGAAACTAATCAATCGGCAGGTTGATATTGGTCTTATCCCTGTAGCAGCAATACCTTTTGTGCCAAATGCAAACATAGTGGCAGACTATTGCATAGGTTCTGTAGGTGCGGTTAATTCCGTATTTATATTCAGCAATCTTCCCGTAGAAGAGATAAAAACAGTAAGACTTGACAGTCATTCAAGAACTTCCAACAATCTTGCTAAGGTTCTCCTTAAGTTTCACTGGAATAAAGAAGTTGAATTCACCACAGATATCGACGCTACAACGGATGCCTTTGTACTAATTGGAGATCGTACTTTCGGAAAAAGAGACACCTATCCCTTCGCGTATGATATGGGGGAGGAGTGGATGCAATTCACAGGACTTCCCTTTGTTTATGCAGCATGGGTTGCAAATAAGCCAATCGATCAATCATTCATTGATGAATTCAATAAAGCACTTGCTTTCGGCTTGGCCCATAGAACAGAGTTGTTGAACGAATTGCCTGTTCAGAAAGGTTTTGATCTCAAAGATTATCTTTTCAATAAACTCGATTTCGATTTGACTCACAAAAAACGGGAAGCTCTGGATCTTTTCCTATCTTATATCTCAAGATTGTAAACCTATTCACAATCCATAAATTTTCCACAAATCATAAAGGCTCCAAATGAAGGTGGTATATTTACGATTTTGTAAACAGATATATTTTGGCGAAAGACGTGTATAAAGAAACCCCCTTAATGCAACAATATAATGCTATCAAGGCGAAATATCCCGGTGCATTACTTTTGTTTAGAGTTGGTGACTTTTATGAAACCTTTGGCGAAGATGCTGTTAAAACTGCACAGATTCTAGGTATTGTTCTGACCAGAAGAGGTACAGGACCTAACGGCGCATTGGAGCTTGCTGGTTTTCCTCACCATTCACTTGATAACTACCTTTCTAAATTAGTTAGAGCCGGTCAGCGGGTAGCGATATGCGACCAGTTGGAAGACCCGAAAACTACTAAAACTATTGTCAAAAGAGGCGTCACTGAACTTATAACACCAGGCGTTGCATACGGTGACAACATTTTAAACCAAAAATCTAATAACTACCTCGCCGCTGTTTATTTTGAGAAAAATACTTTAGGTGTGTCTTTCGTAGACATCTCTACGGGTGAATTTTTGGTAGCCCAGGGCGACGCAGAATATATTGATAAACTTTTACAAGGATTCAAGCCTAATGAAGTTGTTTATCAAAAAACCAAACGTAAGGAGTTTCTGGAATTTTTCGGCGATAAGTTTTATACTTTTCACCTGGATGACTGGGCTTTTACATCAGACTATGCAAATGAAATCCTGACTAAGCATTTCGAAGTGAATTCGTTAAAAGGCTTCGGGGTAGATAAGCTTCAGGCAGGTATTGTTGCCGCGGGTGTAGTCTTACATTACCTGAATGATACGGAGCACCGCAATTTAAAGCACATTAGCGCCATCTCCAGGCTGGAGGAGGATAAATACGTTTGGCTAGATCGATTTACAATCCGAAACCTGGAGCTGGTGAGTTCTCCGCATGACAATGCGGTAACCCTGTTTGAAGTCTTAGATCAGACTTCCACTCCTATGGGGGCACGATTATTATACAAGTGGATCATCATGCCTTTAAAGGAACTGAAGCCTATTAAGGAGCGGCTAGGTATGGTAGAATATCTTGTTAAAGATGAGTCCCTGCTTGAATCTTTTAACAACCACATCAAGCAAATTGGAGACTTAGAGCGCTTGATCTCTAAAGTCGGCTTACAACGCGTAGGTCCCAGAGAGCTATGCGCTCTAAAAAAGGCCTTATACCATATCGAGTCGGTCAAAAGTATTGCAGAAGAAACAAAGAATCCCTTCCTTGGTGTACTGGCAGAGCAGCTTAATCCCTGTTTAACGATCAGAGAAAAGCTAGAAAGAGAGCTACAGCAAGATCCTCCATCACTATTAATCAAAGGAAATGTGATTGCCGACGGTATAGATGAAGAGCTTGACCGCTTGAGAAAGATTGCTTATGGCGGTAAGGATTATTTGGTTGAAATCCAGAAGCGGGAAGCGGCCTCAACCGGAATTCCTTCTTTGAAGGTAGCATTTAATAATGTTTTTGGATACTACCTGGAAGTAACTCATACCCATAAAGATAAGGTACCAGAAGACTGGATCAGGAAGCAGACCTTGGTAAGTGCTGAACGATATATTACACCAGAGCTGAAGGAGTACGAAGAACAGATTCTTGGAGCAGAAGAGAAAATCCAGGTGATCGAAGTCCGCATGTACAACGAACTTATGTTCAAGGTATCTGCATACATTAAACAGATTCAGTTAAATGCCTTCCTTATCGCTCAGCTTGATGTGCTCTTGTGTTTCGCTCAGCTTGCCATTAAAAATCATTACGTAAAACCTGAAGTAAATAACGGAATGACACTTGACATCAAAGGTGGAAGACATCCTGTTATAGAAAGAAGACTTCCGGTTGGTGAAGAGTATATTACCAATGATGTATTTCTTGATAACGAAACTCAACAAATAATTATCATTACCGGGCCAAATATGTCGGGTAAGTCGGCAATCTTGAGGCAGACAGGCTTGATTGTCCTGATGGCTCAGATGGGATGTTTCGTACCCGCTAAAACCGCGGCTATCGGGTTGGTTGACAAAATTTTCACCAGGGTTGGCGCATCAGATAATCTTTCTTCAGGAGAAAGTACCTTCATGGTTGAGATGAATGAAACCGCGAGTATATTAAACAATATTTCAGACAAGAGTCTGATCCTTCTTGATGAGATTGGCCGAGGAACTAGTACCTATGATGGTATCTCTATTGCCTGGGCAATTGCAGAGTTTCTACACCAACACCCCACAGCAAAGCCCAAGACTTTATTCGCTACTCATTACCATGAACTGAATGAGCTTGCGAATACAATGGGAAGGATTAAGAACTTTAATGTTTCAATAAAAGAAGTCGGCAACCGCGTTATTTTTTTAAGAAAGCTAGTTCCTGGAGGCAGCGAACATAGTTTTGGTATTCATGTAGCAAAGATGGCTGGTATGCCTCCCAAACTGATCAATCGTGCTAATGAGATTCTTAAAAAGCTTGAAATTGACAGAACTGAAGGGCAGAGCATTAAAGATAGCATCAAAAAAGTACAGAATCAGGCCTACCAGTTACAAATGTTTGCTGTTGAAGACCCCGTCCTTATTAAAATTCGGGATTCTATAAATAACCTGGATGTAAACATCCTAACTCCGGTAGAAGCGCTTCTTAAACTAGATGAAATTCAACGCATTATAAAACAATAACCTATGTACATGACCAAAAGTGATACGCTCCATTTTAAGCTGATTTTTGGATTAATACTTATGATGGTTTTCGCTTCATGTGCCTCTAGAAGACCACCAGTCAAAACCAATGCTGCTGCGGCTAAAATTGCTGACGCCATGTCGAACTTGAAAAGTAAGCAGTTGTACCGATTCATTACAGACTGGACTGGAGTAAAGTATAAGCTTGGTGGTTTGGATAAAGGGGGGGTTGATTGCTCTGGTTTTGCGCTTCTATTAGAGAAAGACATTTACAGTATTGGCTTGCCAAGACGGTCAAGAGACCAGGCAGAAACAATCCGGGAGAAGAACATTGATCAGCTCAAAGAAGGCGACCTTATATTTTTTTCGTTTGGAGGCAGAGAGGTTGATCACGTTGGTGTATATTTGAATAATAACTACTTTGTCCATTCCTCAACTACAAGAGGGGTTGTTGTAGACGATTTAACCTTACCCACTTATCAAAAGGCTATGGTGAAAGCCGGGTCTTTTAAAAACTAAATGATGTCAGAAAACAATCAAGATTCTTTTTGGAAAAAGTACAAGCGTTTTGCTACAACAGAAATTCTGATGTATCTTATCATGATCATTGGTATTACACTTGGCATAATAATCCTAAGCTAGTTTACACTGAAAATGATCTTGTTTTGATCGTTACTGCTTACGGCGTTAAAAAAGTCAGCAAACTTAGTATAATCCTCAGCAGGAAATATACCATTGTTTAGTACAATCTTCCTTTTATAGGTCAGCTTTTTTCCCTCAATCTTTGATGTCAATGTGTAAGACCCGAAGGGTGATTTAAGATCAATATCGTTTGGCTTGAGGTCAATTTTATATCCGTCAGGTAAATTATACACCACTTCATCAATATCGGTATAACCACGGTTTATGTACAATGCTAGCGTTCTATTTCTTACTTCCGGCACTTGTCTTGCTTTATTAAAGGCATTCAATGTGAGATAAACGTGTTTGTTGTTCTCTGGAGCATACCTTGGAATGGTAAGATTCAATATTTCTGTAGTAACTGGATCAAGGTCCTTATTTTGAGTTAGTTTAAGATCTGTAAAATCAATATTATCTATATCATATTCGTCCTTTAAAAGTTTAAGTTGCTCTGAATAGGGTTTATTTATCAAGCGGTTATAATTTTCATATTGTGAACCTGCAAATACAGTTTTCAGTTTCCCATTTATGCTGCCGTCTGCAGTAAGCGTCAGTTCGGCTTCTCTCTTCAGTAAGTTGTTCTCTGTGAAAAGCGTTGGTGTCCTCAATACTTTTCCACCCTCAGGGGTACAAGCGAGTACAAATCTGTCATCCGTAAAGGTGCCAAGGTAACCGAATGGAGCATCCTGACTGGTGCATTCCAGCCATATGGTGTCGTTTTCGAAAGGGAGACATAAAATAATGTGGTTTCCCTGATCCATACTGGCAAAATCCGGATCTATACTTTTTTTTAAGCTACCCGCAAAGACAACGCAATAATAGCTTTCAATATTAACAGCTTTTAGCAGACTCTGCGCATAGTTAACTAGTGCCTTGCAATCTCCATACGAAAGTCTATCGACCTCAGCTGCCTGCAAGGGCTGGTACCCACCAATTCCAACTTGAACACTGATGTACCTCGTTTTTTTCTGAAGATACTCATATACTATTCTTGATTTTTCTTTATCATTAATAGCACCCTTCACCAGATCATTAATCATCTTAACAGTCTCCGCATTCAACTGCTGCCTGCTTTTGATCAGGTCATCATAAACCCACTTCCCCAAGTCTTTCCAATCTTTATAAGTACCCTGATGGCCATAGTAGCTGAATTTCTCTGGTGCAACCTTGACGTAGGTGAGGTAACTATCAGGATCAGGTGCATAGGGTTCCGATTTGAACGCGTTTAGCTTAATGACCTTCCAAGTGTAGCTTTCGAACTTGTCATTCTTTTCTACATCTGCAGCTCCGTTAAAATTATACGCCTTGATGCGGATCTTGTCGCCAGGCTTACATAAAAAGGTGTAAGTGCTTTGTTCTACTGCCACATCAGGGTAGGGGTTTGCATACCAGCCAGGTATATTCAGGTTTTGTTTAAACCTCATTTCATACTCGTAAACTACGGTATACGGGTAGGTACTTACTGAAGGGTTGTAATATTTTACACGGTCATCCTCAAAAAGAGAGAAGTCACTCACTGCACTTTCATCAGTAAAATTGCTTAAATTAAATTTTCCTGTCGGAACTCCAGATTCATTCAAAACTAATCCCTTGACGCTTTTTATACTCGTATTTTTATTGTAATATAATGCAAGCGCTGCTTGTTGATTGGCATTTTTGTTCAAAACCGTTACTATCTTTTTAACCGTAAATATTACGTTTTCTGGTGCACGCATATCTACGGAAGTTTCCATGTTCCTAATCACTGCATTGGCGCGATTTTTCATGGTAAGTGGTATGTTCTTTATTTGGTAATTACTGTAATCCTGAGCAAAACATTTAAGACCCAGCAACAGTGCAATTAATAAAAATCTGACCTTCATATTACTTTGCTTTTTTAAAAATAATATCAGTTTTCTGCAATTGAATCATTCTACTGTAGAATTCTTTCAGGGCAAGGTATTCTTCAGGGCTATAGATAGGCTTATTTAGTTGAAAAACTTGCGTAAAGGTTAAAGTATTTCCCATTATTGTAGTGTTAGACATGAACCTTCCCCCATTTTCAGGTAGTGCCATTGAAACATTTTTAGGTTGCTCTGCCAAGCCCAGGTTTTCCGGAAGCTTAATCATCATTGTCACCCTTTCCTCGCGCGCAGCACCCAAATCAACCGGGTAAGTCCTTTCATTTAAGTTGAATGGATTTTTGCTGGTACGGCTGATAAAGAAAGGATTAAAGTACAGTTGCGCGAAGTTTATGTTTTCAAATACCCTCATTTCAATTTCATATTTTTCAACCAAGGCATTTTCAATCGTATCAAGGTTCTCAATAGTATGGTTTAATATTTTTATGTTAGGCATTTGCTCATCTAATTTTTCTACATATTCGTCAACAGAGCCTGCTGCACCAATTTGAGCTCTCTTATTTAAGGCGGCGTAGCCCATTGAATAGGTGGTAAGCAGTCCCTTTAAGTTTCCATTTATATCGAGGGCAGCTTCCAGAATATATTTTGTTGTCTCTTTTTGCGGGGCCTTAATCTCATACCAATAAGAAGCTTTTTTTTTCAATCCAATAGACCTGCCATTGCCATTTACACAGGTCAAAGGAATAAGTCCAAAAGGCAGTTGAGGCTCTGAAGCATCAAGAAGATAGGTTTGATCTCCTAGACTTAGCTTCGCGATCACATAATTGAACTCTGAAATCACCGGATATAGACTGTTAACCAAGCCATTTTGACGAGTGGATAGAATTAAGGCTTCTGCATCCAAACCTGCAGCATTTAATGCAGTAACCAGCGCAAGATTGATATCTCCAACATTACCTGACCGGGTTTCTAAAGCTTTTTTTATTCCGTTTTCGGTACGTATTCCAATAAAGTGGTTGCTTTTGATACTCTTACCTATGTACGTATATATAGCCTTTGCCTTCGAAAGGTCGTCTGTAGCTTCGCGGGTAATGGCTGGTAGTAGTGGAATAAACAAGTCTTTTCTCTTGAGCTGTGCCCCAAAGGATTTATCATCAAGCAACTCGTTGTCCACATCTCTCCAGGTTTTGGTGATATTAGTCTTGCTTCCAGAGGCAGTGGTATAATCAGATAGTTCATAAAATATGGCCGACTTAAAATTATCCGGTGCCGTCATATAATCTTCCTGAATAAAGGCTGGCACATCAGTCATGATATAGGTCATTTTCGAACAATCGGCCTTCATTCCTGAAATCACCAGGCATTCTTTCTGTAGCTCCGCCTTTGTAGAGGTCAGTTTTTTTGCTCCTCTTAGAGAAACATGGTAATTGTAAATAGCAGGAATAGTAGAAACAAATTCACTACGCAACTTAGGTATACTGGACTGAAATTCCCAACTTTTAAAATTAAATATAGTGGGAATGCGCATCTGATAACTATACTCAATAACACTGCCCTCAACTAAATTAGGCATGGTGAACTTCGTTAACCTGACGTATTTATTTCTTTTCTCATTAAAGATTTTTTTTTGATCCAGTTCATATCGTAACAATTTTCCATCAACAAAATTGAAAGTCGTTGCTTTTAATTCATCGATTGAATCTTCGTTTTCGGTATACATCTGTAGTGGAATCACCACATTCCCATTCTCAAAACCATTCTTATTGAATATTTTAATTCTTACATGATAAACGAAGTTGATATACATATGGCCATCGTTATAATCTAACTGCATCGCTGCTGCTCCATATTCGTTGATCACCATAGCATTAGCGTTGCTGTCCAACTTGGTGTTTTTTAGATTTATATCACTACCACTGACGCTTCCGTAAGTGAAATCCTGCGCCATCGTACCCAATGATAATGTGGATAGAAAAAGGAATAGATAAATGTGTTTCATAACTAAGAGCAGTTTACTCAGGCAATATAACCTTAGAAACATAAATAAAAAAACATATTATCGATTAAATGAATCATTTTTACGACTTTTGAAATGCTACAAAAAGCTGCACATGAAATTAAATTTAATACGTCCCCTCGCTTTTTTTGATCTAGAAACTACTGGTGTAAATGTTGGAGCAGATCGCATTGTCGAAATCTCCATTCTTAAAGCTATGCCAGACGGTTTGGAGCTTGTAAAAACATTGAGGATCAATCCAGAGATGCCAATTCCTTTACAGTCGTCAGTAATTCACGGTATCTATGAAGAACATATATTAAATGAACCTACGTTCAAAGCGGTAGCGAAGGAGATCGCAGATTTTATTGGTGATTCAGATCTCGCCGGCTATAATTCCAATAGGTTTGACATACCTGTTCTATTAGAAGAATTCTTGAGGGCAGGGGTAGATTTCGATATGAATGACAGGAAGTTTGTCGATGTTCAAAACATATTTCATCAAATGGAACAACGTACGTTACGTGCAGCCTATAAGTTCTACTGTGACAAAGACATTGTCAATGCACACTCTGCTGAAGCTGATATCACTGCTACCTACCATGTTCTGTTAGCACAAATCGAGCGTTATAAGGATGCCGACTTTGAGGATAAACAAGGCAATATCTCCAAACCAGTTCAAAATGATGTTGATGCGTTACATGCATTTAGCAACATGAATAAGCCTGTGGATTTCGCTGGGCGAATGGTTTTTAATGAAGAGGAGCAAGAGATCTTCAACTTCGGAAAACATAAAGGTAAAACTGTAGAGCAGGTATTTGACATAGAACCTAGCTATTACTCATGGATGAAACAGGGCGATTTTCCGTTGTATACTAAGAAAAAGCTAACAGAAATCTGGGAACGTTGGAACAAGAAAAAGGAAGCCCTTAAACAGGAAAAGAAAGAGCATGAAAAAGGACTAGTAAATCCAGCGGCTAAACCTGTAAACCATCACCCTAGCCAGTTATCCACCTCATCCAAACCAGCTCAAAATCAATCACGTCCTCAGTTTATCCCTAAGAAAGAATCAAAATCAGTGGATGTTACCAACGATATGTTGGAACAACTGAAGATGAAGTTTGGAAAGTAATACTTGATGCTCAGCGATTAACTTTCCTTAGAAAGTCAATATTTCTTTTAAGACCCTTGAACTTCGTTCGCTTAACTGCAGAATTTTTAAAGATCGTTTGAAAAACGTCTTCTGTGATATCTAGCCAATCCGTTTTCTTCATTTGAAGCAAATTGTCATTAGGCTTGAAAGCAGGCTCTAAATTAGGCACGGAGAATCTGTTCCATGGGCATACGTCCTGACAAACATCGCAACCAAACATCCAATTGTCCATCTTATCATTAAAGTGATAGGGGATTTCGTCTTTCAATTCAATGGTCAAGTAAGAGATGCATTTTTTTGAGTCTATAATGAAAGGAGACAGTATTGCTTCGGTAGGGCAGGCGTCAATACATTTCGTACAGGTGCCGCAATGATCAGTTTCAAACGCATTGTCATATTCCAGATCCAGATCCACAATTAACTCAGCAAGAAAGAAAAAAGAGCCACTTTTTTTGCTGATCAGATTACTGTTTTTACCGATCCAGCCAATCCCTGCTCGCTTTGCCCATGCACGATCTAACACGGGAGCAGAGTCTACAAAGGCGCGACCGGCTACCTCCCCAATATTATCTGAAATAAAATTTAGTAGTTCACACAGCTTTGCCTTTATGACTTGATGGTAATCAGCACCAAATGCGTATTTAGATATCTTAGGAGATTCAGGATCAATTTGTTGTGTTTCAGAATAGTAATTCAAGGTAAGTGATATGACTGATTTAGCATCATCAACCAAGAGCCTGGGATCCAGTCTTTTGTCAAAATGATTTTCCATATAACCCATTTTACCATTATGATTATTATTGAGCCACTTTTCCAGTCTGGGGGCTTCGTCGTTTAGGAATTCAGCCTCCGCGATTCCACATTGCATAAAGCCAAGACGTTGGGCCTCATCCTTAATGAGCTTGCTATATCTCGTACTATTTTCAATCATCAGTCACAAAGATAAACTTTAGGAATAAAACATTTTATTTAAGCTGCTGTTGTAACCTACAATAAAGATAATGAACTAAACCCAAGATCATGGAAACTAAAGATCCCAATTATAGCGAAGACCCCAATCATATTGAAGATCCAAATAGGCCTTCTAAACCTATTGAACATGATTATGCAAAACACGAGCAAGATCCGGGGCCATCGCCACAAGCTGTTGAAGAGTATGACAGCAACGGAGCCGGTAAAGTTCTCAAGTGGATTCTTCCGGTGCTTGTCATTATTCTTTTAGTATACTGGTTTGTCATACGGAAATAAGAAATATCTCGTAATAATAAAATTAAAAGGACAGTCTTAAAAGACCGTCCTTTTATCGTTTTAACGCGCTTACTTTCTAAAACAATTTCCCCACTTGACCGGGATAATTCCTTTTTAAATGCTTGTAAGCGGCTTCAGTAGCTTCCCTGCCTCTTGCAGTTCGCATAAGAAAGCCTTCTTGAATTAAAAAAGGCTCATAAACCTCTTCAATTGTTCCTTCATCATCACCCACCGCAGTTGCGATTGTTTTCAAACCAACAGGGCCACCTTTGAATTTATCAATAATAGTGATCAGAATCTTGTTGTCCATCTCATCAAGACCATGCTCATCCACATTCAAAGCATTCAATGCATAACGTGCAATTTCAGTATCAATCTCACCATCGCCTTTAATTTGCGCGAAATCCCTTGTGCGTCTCAATAACGCATTTGCTATTCTCGGAGTTCCACGACTTCTCCTCGCAATCTCGTATGCACCCTCGTCTGTAATAGGTGTTTTCAATATTTCGGATGAGCGTAATACAATAGTTGTTAGTAATTTCGCGTCATAATAAGCAAGGCGGGAATTAATTCCAAACCGGGCCCTAAGTGGAGCTGTTAGCAAACCCGAACGTGTAGTGGCACCGACCAACGTGAACGGATTTAAATTAATTTGTACTGATCTCGCGTTGGGGCCACTTTCAAGCATGATATCAATCTTAAAATCCTCCATTGCAGAGTACAAATATTCCTCTACTAATGGACTTAGCCTGTGAATCTCATCTATGAATAAAATATCTCCAGTATCTAGATTTGTAAGCAAGCCCGCCAGATCGCCAGGTTTATCAAGAACAGGTCCGGAAGTTACCTTAATTCCAACATTCATTTCATTGGCAATGATGTAAGATAAAGTAGTTTTGCCGAGTCCTGGAGGACCGTGCAATAGCACATGGTCAAGCGGTTCAGATCTGAGCTTCGCAGCCTGCACAAAGATTTTCAGGTTTTCCATTACCTTTTCCTGTCCGGTGAAGTCCTCAAAAGCCTGCGGGCGCAGGACTTTTTCGCCATCCCGCTCTATTGGAGATAAACTTTCAGCAGAGGGATCAAGGTTTTCATTCATATTGTAAAGCTAAGATAAAAGGTCTGCTTTGCTAAATTTTTTAGATACTTTGATTTCCTTAGTTCCGTTGGTGTACTGATAAAAACCTTCGCCAGACTTAATGCCTTTCTTTCCTGCAGCAACCATATTTACCAGCAGAGGACAGGGCGCATATTTAGAATTTCCAAAACCATCATACAGTACGCTCAGAATGGATAAGCATACATCTAAACCAATAAAATCCGCCAATTGTAAAGGACCCATTGGATGCGCCATTCCCAGCTTCATCACAGTATCTATTTCTTCGACTCCTGCAACGCCTTCATATAGAGAATAGATTGCTTCATTGATCATCGGCATTAAAATCCTATTGGCGATAAAGCCTGGATAATCATTTACTTCCGTCGGAGTTTTGTTCAATCCCCTTGACAAATTGACGACTACTGAGGAAGTTTCATCGCTTGTTCCATAACCCCTTATTACTTCTACAAGCTTCATTAATGGAACCGGGTTCATAAAATGCATTCCGATGACCTTATCTGGCCTAGAAGTTACAGAGGCTATTTTTGTGATAGATATTGAAGAAGTGTTGCTTGCTAAAATAGCCTCAGCCGGCGCGAAAGTATCCAAATCTTTAAAAATTCTTAATTTAAGACCCAGATCTTCCGTAGCAGCTTCTATTACTAAGTCGACGTCAGCCAAACCTGACTTTAAATCTGTAAAGGTTACAATGTTCAGGAGCACTTCCACTTTCTTATCAGCCGTCAAAGTTCCTTTCTCAACCTGTCGCTTTAAATTTTTGTCAATAGTCTTCAATGCCCTATCAAGAGCATCCTGATTAATATCTATGAGATTTACCAGGTGGCCAAATTGTGAGAATGTATGGGCAATACCGTTTCCCATTGTCCCAGATCCTACTACGGCGATTTTCATAACATTATTTTTAAGGTGCTAATCGATTAATTTTCCATGCGCTTTCAACAAAATCATAAATAATTCTATCATGCAATCTGCTCGATCTTCCTTGCCAAAACTCAATGTGTTTTGGTTCCACAAGATAGCCTCCCCAGTTGTCAGGTGCCGGTATTTCTTTGCCTTCATATTGCGTCGTAAGCGCAGATACTTTGTCTTCTAATATTGACCGGTCAGTAATCACAGCGCTTTGGGGCGAAGCTATTGCGCCAATCTGACTTCCAATTGGTCTTGAATGAAAATATGCCTTGGAAACTTCCTTGTCAACTTTACTAACAATACCCTCCACTCGTACTTGTCTTTCCAATTCTGCCCAGAAAAAAACAAGTGCCGCCTGTGGATTTTCAATAAGGTCCTGACTTTTTTTACTTTCATAATTAGTATAGAAAACAAATCCATGCTCATCAAATCCTTTCAGTAGTACAATACGTGCAGACGGCTTTCCATCACTATCAGCAGTGGCAAAAGTCATTACATTAGGTTCGTAAAGCTGTGCGTTAACCGCATCAGAAAACCATTTCTTGAATTGTAAAATTGGATCAGCCTCTATGTCACTTTCAGAAAGTGATGCTACACGATAATCTTGGCGTAAGTTTTGTAAGTTTTCTTTTGTAAGATCCATAAACAAAAATAGGGTTACTTTATTTAATTTTACTTTAAATATCTCAAAATGTTAAGTCTCATTGAACCTTCTCTTGGGAAATTATTGATATCTGAGCCTTTTCTTATGGATCCTAACTTCAAACGCTCTGTCATTTTGATTAGCGACTATCAGGAAGAAGGCACTGTAGGCTTTGTCCTAAATCATCCTAGTTTACTTTTATTGAAAGATCTTATTCCTGAAATGCCAAGAGCAGATTTTCCAGTTTACATAGGAGGTCCAGTAGCCACGGATACCGTTCATTTTATCCACAGATGTTATGATATAATCAATGATGGTCAGGAGATTGCAAAAGGGATTTATTGGGGAGGAAATTTCGAGATGCTAAAGGTTCTTATTGATAATGGAAGTTTAATGCCTCATGAAATTAAATTTTTTTTAGGTTATTCAGGTTGGGCTCCAGATCAACTAAAAGATGAGATAACCGAGAATACCTGGATAGTTTCAGATCAATATCATCCTGATGTTGTATTCTCCGATAATGAAGATGAGCTGTGGCGTGAAGTGATTATCAATCTGGGACCAAAATATGCCCATGTTAGCAATTTCCCGGAGGATCCAAGGCTAAATTAATTACAAATCTGAGGCGCTTTCTTCCACCTTTCTACGCAAGTCATCTTTATAGCTTTGCATTTTCTCTGCTAGCGATTTATCTGCAGTCGAAAGAATTTGTACTGCCAGCAATCCCGCATTTTTTGCCGCATTTAGCGCAACCGTCGCCACAGGAATTCCATTTGGCATTTGCAAGATAGATAGTATAGAATCCCAGCCATCAATCGAATTCGAGGACTTTACTGGCACGCCGATCACCGGTAAAATGGTAATAGAAGCAACCATCCCTGGTAAATGAGCTGCTCCACCAGCACCGGCAATAATAACTTTCAAACCCCGTCCCGCAGCATTCTTCGCATAATCAAACATTCGCTCCGGAGTACGGTGAGCAGATACGACTGTCATCTCAAATTCTATCCCAAATTCCTTAAAAATGTCTGCAGCATCCTGCATAATATGAAGGTCAGACTTGCTGCCCATAATAATTCCGACTTGTACGCTCATTAAGAGATGACCTTTAACGTGTTTTTAATAAAATTTGCTTTTTGTATAGCCTCCTCGCGATTTTGATCAACCACCGTAATGTGTCCCATTTTTCTGAAAGGTTTAGTATATTTCTTTCCATAAAGATGAACATAAACGCCATCCAATGCCATTACCTTTTCCAATCCCTTATATTTTGCAACACCATCATGACCTTTCTCTCCTAGTAAATTAATCATAACAGCATTGGTTATGGCTCTAGTATCACCTAAGGGCAAACTGAAAATTGAGCGTAAATGCTGGTCAAATTGAGACACGTAATTACCTTCAATAGTATGATGTCCACTATTGTGTGGACGAGGTGCAACTTCATTAACAAGGATTTCGCCATTTCTGGTAACAAACATTTCTACTGCTAACAGTCCTGTAATATTTAATGAATTAGCGATCTGTATTGCGATTTCTTCCGCCCTGTTTTGGATGGCTTCAGGGTAGGTTGAAGGAGATATTAGAAATTCAACAAGATTAGCCTCGTCATTGAATTCCATTTCTACCATAGGAAAAGTTTTTACCTCCCCTTTCGGATTGCGACTAACTATAATTGCTATTTCCTTTTCGAAATCAATAAGCTCTTCAATTAGACAAGGTGCATTGAAAGCCTGATCGATTTCTGAGATACTGTTAATTTTCATCACTCCCTTGCCGTCGTAGCCATCTTTCCGCAGCTTTAACATGTAAGGAAAACTGAAATCACTGTTTAAGATGTCCTCTCTCGTATTTGCCAATTGAAATTGGGCAGTCGGAATGTCGTTTTCCTTTAAAAATTGCTTCTGAACACCCTTATCCTGTATCAGTCTGATCACTCTCGATGGAGGATAAACTTGTTTCCCATCTTTTTCTAGTTGTTCAAGCGCATCAATATTAACCTTTTCAATCTCTATTGTAATAATGTCAGCTTTTTTACCAAAACTGTAAACAGTGTCAAAATCTGTAATAGAGCCGCATTCAAAATAGTTCGTGATGTGCCTGCAAGGCGCGTCAGGATCGGGGTCTAATACTAAAGTAGTGAGGTTGTAATTAATAGCTTCCTGAATGAGCATCCGGCCTAACTGCCCACCACCCAGAATTCCTAATTTCAAATCACTTATCTGCTTTGCCATATCTATATGAGAAACTTATGCTTATTTTGCACAAAAATAACAATATTAACGGATTGATGGATGCAGATGCTATAATTATTGGTGCAGGGGCTTGTGGATTGATGTGCGCAGTACAAGCCGGATATTTGGGCAAAAAGGTCATTCTTTTAGAAAAGAACGATAAGCCTGGTTCAAAAATATTAATTTCCGGAGGTGGTAGATGCAACTACACCAACCTCTTTGCAAGCGATGAAAACTTTATCTCCAGCAATAAGCATTTTTTAAAATCAGCGTTCGGGCAATGGTCGGTCGCGGATACTATCGCTTTTTTCGACACCTATGGGATTCAAGGACAAGAGAAGACATTAGGCCAGCTTTTCCCGATAGATAAGTCCGCAAAGGACGTTGTAGAAGTCTTTACCACGCTGTGCACAGACCTCGACCAACAAATCATCACCAATGCAGAAGTTTCTGAGGTGCTTTCTTCAAATGAAGGATTCAATGTTCAGTTTCAAAAGAACGGTAAACAGCGTGTATTGAAGTCACCAAAGCTTGTGATTGCGACCGGAGGCTTGCCGATACCTAAAATGGGCGCCACAGATTTCGCTATGCGATTTGCCAGAAAACACAACTTAAATATTATTGAAACCGCCCCTGGGCTTGTTCCATTGACGATTACCGGTAAAGACAAAGAATGGTATGCACAGCTTTCCGGCAACACGGTCTTTTGCGAGGTTAGCAACGAGCGAATTTCCTTCGAAGAAAATATATTGTTTACCCATTGGGGATTAAGCGGCCCGGCAATCTTGCAAATATCTTCCTACTGGCAAAGAGGGGAAGTATTCAACCTGAATTTACTTCCCAGAGAAAATATTTCCGAACTGATAGAGCAGGAGCGATCCTCAAATGGGAAAACCCTCCTTTCCACATTATTTAATCGGTTTTTCTCTAAGAAATTCACTGATGCGATGTCAAAATATTTACCTATTGAAAAAACGGTAGCTTCAATGACTAAGCTAGAAATTGAACTCGTTTATAAAACGATACATCTGTTTACAGTGAAAGCCGCGGGAGACAAAGGCTATGACAAAGCAGAAGTTATGCGTGGTGGAATAGATACAAAGGAGCTATCTTCCAAAACGTTGGAATGTAGAAAAATCCCAGGTCTATTTTTTGGGGGTGAATGTGTAGACGTTACTGGCTGGCTTGGTGGTTACAACTTTCAATGGGCTTGGGCTGCAGGGTACGTGATTGCTCAGAATATCTAGTCTAAATTCCGTTAGGAAGCGTTTACCTCAAGATAAGTATAGGCTCCCATGTCCTAACCTAAATTGGGTATACAGGTTGTCCGATACTGAAAGTGGTTTACTGTTTTAGAGGTTAGTATAAATTAAACAATTTTAACCCTAGTATGAGTTTACAAATATAGAAAATCTTCAAATAGTTTGAAAATTTGTACGGATTAGGGTTGGTATTAACTTCTTCGGTGTAACAGTGCTTTTTATAGTAGGCTTGACGGCTTTTACCAAACAGTTTGCAAATAGGGCCGACCCCAACATTTGCAATGCGATTATCTCGCAGCTTCAAGACTGTTAGGTACCATGCTTTTTTCTAATCGGTATTTTAGGTCCTTTTCGGCCACGTCAATCAAACCATTTAAGGCCAGAATCATCAGGTTTGATTCTTTGACCGCACGCTTCAATTCTTTATTCTGAAGGGCATGCAAATCTTTCTTCTGTTTTTCTGTCATAGGAGGTAAAGTTATTAATCCTTCCTCTATTTTCCTGCGGTATGCCTTTACCCAAGGGTTGACTGTCGCCACGCTTTGAATTTCCATAGCTTCACAAACATCAACGGCACTTTCGCCGTTAAACAAAACCCGTAAGATTGCCTCATTTTTGACATCTTCGCTGTATTGTCTTTGCAGTAATAAATTTTGAATATGTTCATTCATTTCTGAAATAAATTTATCTCAAAAACTGTAAACTCTTCTTAGTAGAAGATACAAGCTGTAATACGAGGTTACAACGCGCAAGGGACAAAGGCAATCACTCCTTAAACCTCCATTATGCCTATTGCTGGGCAGAACCGATGCAATAACAGCGAATTTGTTGATGATAATAGCTAGCTTTGGTTATGGAACCTTTTGAGATTTTAATAACCATCAATGGAAATGATCACGCTTTATTAGCGGTACCTTTTCCAGATGAGATCAAATATAAAATATTTAATGGCTTGGATCAACTATGTGCAGTTTGGCCATTTGTTGAAAATGAGCAGGTAACCTGGATGACTGATAAAGATGTGGAGATTGAACTGCTTGTCATGATTGGGAACGGTATTGAAAAAGCAATCAATTATCAACTCGCCGCTAATCAAGAAAATTCTTAGTTAAATAAAATTAAATATCATCCTTCTGACCATACCATAGAAACTATTTTAGTTTAGAAAACGTTAGTTGATTTGTTAATGCAAATTGCTAAATAGGTATTTTCGAAAAATTTATAACACACGAACAACTAATTTAA
>JACMPF010000033.1 GCA_014377665.1 Pedobacter sp.
GGTTTTAGAGCTTCCTAAAAAGAGGAGCGGGGCAGTTAACAATACTGCTGTTTTAAGTAATACGTTTAATTTCATATTGTGATTATATATTCAACTAATTTAGGGAATATAAGACCAAATTTGCAATAAGGATGTGTTTGAGTTATATTGAGGTTTGTGGATTCCCATTTTTACTTATAGAAAAGTAAAAATGGGCAAGCACCTCTTATCGCATCGCTACAACTTTCTACCCTTGCTTCGTTCCCGCCCTGGGGGAGTTCAAAAGGAGCTGATCGTAAAAGACTTGCCCGGGACAAATGTAGCAATAGAATTGAATTCCCAAAAGAGTAAAGTGCTTTTTTTTGCGGTATTGGGTAGATAGAGGTGTAACGCAGTGATAGGCAAGGAAATGATTTTAGCCTTTCTCAAAACGTTTCTAAATAACAGAAATCACAATTTCGCATTATTATAACCGTTATATTGTGATAATGTTAACAACGAAACCTCACGTTTCCAAACTACTGCATATTTTTTAAAAAACGTGCCATTATTATAATAGGTCGTTATTTTTTTATAACTTAGTGTCCCTAATACACTATACCAAATCAATTACTAAACGAGACTTATGGAACTAAACCAAGAGAACCAAGGGTTATATGACCAGCGTTTTGAGCACGACGCATGCGGCATTGGATTTGTTGCCCATATTAAAGGCAGGAAGTCCCAGCAAATCATTTCTGACGCAATAACCATTCTTGAAAATCTTGATCACCGCGGAGCCTGTGGAGCTGAAATCAATACTGGCGATGGTGCCGGTATCATGATTCAAATACCTCATGAATTCTTGTACGACGAATGCCTTAAAATTGGCTTTAGTCTGGAAGAGTCAGGTGACTACGGCGTGGGTATGCTATTTTTACCTAAAGATGTAAGAGCAAGAGAAGAGTGCAGAGAGATCATCTATCGTGCTGCCGAAAAATTAAACCTTGAAGTACTAGGCTTTAGAAAAGTGCTTACCAATACTGAAGGGATAGGCGATATGGCCCTTTCTGTTGAACCTGAAATGGAGCAGGTTTTTATTGCCCGTCCTAACGCTATAGCCTCTGGTGCCGACTTTGAACGCAAGCTTTACGTATTCAAAAACTATCTATCTAAGACAATTAATAGCACTGTGAAGGGTATCAATGGCGAGTTTTACATCGCATCCTTCTCATCCAGAACTATAGTATATAAAGGTCAGCTGACTTCTTTGCAAGTCAGAACTTACTTCACCGAGCTTAGCGACAAACGTGTAGTATCAGCATTTGGCTTGATTCACTCTCGTTTCGCTACTAACACTTTCCCCTCCTGGAAACTGGCTCAGCCATTCCGGTACATCGCTCACAATGGGGAAATCAATACTTTACAGGGTAACTTGAACTGGTTCCGCGCAGGTGTCAAATCATTTGCATCCACATACTTTACCGCTGAAGAATTAAATATTTTACTTCCTGTCATCGATGAGACTAACTCTGATTCAGGATGTTTAGATAACGTTGTCGAATTGCTGTTACACTCCGGTCGTTCGTTGCCTCATGTTTTAATGATGTTGATTCCAGAAGCCTGGGATGGTAACGACGATATGGACGAACTTAAACAACATTTTTATAAGTTCCATGCCACTTTGATGGAGCCTTGGGATGGTCCGGCAGCGGTTTCATTTACTGATGGGAATCTGATCGGTGCTACCTTAGATAGGAATGGTTTGCGCCCTCAACGTTATGCAATTACTGAGGATGATATTGTGATCATGGCTTCTGAAGCAGGGGCGTTGGCTTTAGATCAAAGTAAGATCATTGAAAAAGGTCGCTTGACACCTGGCAAAATGTTCGTTGTGGATATGGAGCAAGGGCGTATTATCTCAGATATTGAGATCAAACAACAAGTTTGTGGAAGCAAGCCTTACGGTGAGTGGATCAATAAATATCAGATTAAACTGGAGGAGCTTCCTGAACCGCGTGTGGTTTTTAGTGGTCTTTCTGAAGAATCTATTTTCCGCTACCAACAAGTATTTGGTTACAGTAGAGAGGATATTGACTTGGTCCTTAAGCCTATGGCTGTTGAAGGAAAAGAGGCGATCGGTTCAATGGGTACAGATATTCCATTGGCCGTGCTCTCGCAGAAACCACAACACCTTTCTTCTTATTTTAAACAATTGTTTGCGCAAGTAACCAATCCACCAATCGATCCTATCAGGGAAAAAGTGGTAATGAGTCTTGCAGGATTTATGGGTGCTAACGGTAACTTACTAGAGGAAACTGCAATGCAGTGTCACTGTGTGGGTATAAAACATCCTATATTAACAAATACGGAACTTGAGAAATTAAGAAGTATTGATACCGGGGTATTCCAATCTAAAACTCTGCAAACTTATTTCAGGGCTGATGGAAAAGTTGGTTCTATGGCTAAAGGTATTGAACGTTTATGTCGTTATGCTGTTGATGCTGTGGAAGACGGCTTCCAGGTAATCGTACTTTCCGATAGAGCGTTAGATTCTGAGCATGCCGCAATCCCTTCTTTATTGGCAGTTTCTGCTGTCCATCATCACCTGATCCGTAAGGGATATCGTGGAGCGGTAGGTATCGTTATAGAAGCTGGTGATGTTTGGGAGGTTCATCACTTTGCAACTTTGATCGGCTTTGGTGCAACGGCTGTTAACCCTTATTTAGCTTTAGAAACCATTACCTCCTTTGAGAAGGAAGTGGATATCAAAGCAGCTAAACTGATCAGTAACTATATCTATTCGATCAACAGCGGACTATTAAAGATCTTCTCTAAAATGGGAATCTCTACTTTACAATCTTATCATGGTGCACAGATTTTTGAGATTTTGGGGATCAATAAAACGGTAGTAGACAAGTACTTCAGTGGTGCGGTTTCAAGAATAGGTGGATTAGGATTAGATGAGATCGCTCGGGAGACGCTTATTAAACACAACAGAATCTTTAAATTGGCTACCCGTCCGGATACTATTCTTCCGACAGGTGGTAAATATCAGTGGAAACGTAAGGGTGAGCAGCATTTGTTCAATCCTCAGACGATTCACTTGTTGCAAAATGCAACCCGCAAAAATGATTATAGCACATACAAACAATATGCTAAACTGGTAAATGAGCAAACATTACAGGCTTATACTATTAGAGGTTTGTTTGAATTCAAATATAACCGTCCAGCCGTTCCGTTATCTGAAGTTGAGCCAATAGAGAACATTCTAAAGCGCTTTGCGACAGGAGCGATGTCCTTCGGTTCCATTTCTCATGAGGCCCATTCTACTTTAGCTATCGCTATGAACCGCATTGGTGGGAAGAGCAATACTGGTGAGGGTGGTGAAGATGAATTGCGTTATGATGTTTTGCCAAACGGCGATTCTATGCGTTCAGCTATTAAACAGATTGCGTCTGCACGTTTCGGGGTAACGAGTTACTACCTGACTAACGCGGATGAATTGCAAATTAAAATGGCACAGGGTGCTAAACCTGGTGAGGGCGGACAGTTGCCGGGTCATAAAGTTGATGATTGGATCGCTAAGGTTCGTCATGCTACACCGGGAGTTGGTTTGATTTCGCCTCCGCCACATCATGACATTTATTCTATCGAAGATTTGGCTCAGCTGATCTTCGACTTAAAAAATGCCAACCGTGCAGCGAGAATTAACGTGAAACTGGTTTCTAAAGCTGGGGTAGGTACCATTGCCGCTGGTGTTGCTAAAGCACATGCAGATGTAATTCTGGTATCAGGTTTTGATGGTGGAACTGGTGCTTCCCCTTTAACTTCAATACAGCACGCAGGCTTACCTTGGGAACTTGGCTTAGCTGAAGCGCATCAAACTTTGGTGAAAAACAGGTTGAGAAGCAGGGTTGTTCTGCAAACAGATGGTCAGCTTAAAACGGGTAAAGACATTGCAATTGCTACTTTGTTAGGAGCTGAAGAATGGGGTGTAGCAACTGCTGCATTAGTAACCGCGGGTTGTATCATGATGCGTAAGTGTCATCTAAATACTTGCCCTGTTGGGGTTGCTACTCAGGATCCAAACCTTCGTAAGTTGTTTACAGGAGAGGCTGATCATGTGGTGAATTTATTCCACTTCCTTGCGGAGGAACTTCGTGAGACTATGGCTGAACTTGGTTTCCGTACCATTGAAGAGATGGTTGGTCAGTCGGACGCTTTAGGTGTTCGTGCTGTTGCGGAGGAAGATTGGAAACAGAAAGACCTTGATTTATCTGCTATTCTATTTAAAGCGCCAGATAATGGATTAAGCTTATATCAAACTGAGGAGCAGGATCATGGATTAGCTCAGGTTTTAGACCACGAGTTGATTAAAGCGGCACAGCCTGCATTGGCAAGTAAAGAGCCAATTTATGCGGAGTTTGCAGTTAAGAATACCAACCGTGCGATAGGCACTATGCTATCAAATGAAGTATCTAAAACATATAAGGGTCAGGGACTTCCTGCCGATACTATAAACTTTAAGTTTAACGGTTCTGCCGGTCAGAGTTTCGGAGCTTTTGCTGCAAAAGGAATCTCATTACAGCTGGAAGGTGAGGCGAATGATTATGTTGGTAAAGGATTATCCGGTGCCCGTTTGTCGATCTATCCATTCGGGAATGTGAAATATGTTGCTGAGCAAAATATCATCATCGGAAACGTTGCTTTATATGGCGCTACTTCTGGTGAATTGTTTGTTCGCGGACAAGCGGGTGAGCGTTTCGCAGTGCGTAACTCAGGTGCAACTGCGGTTGTAGAAGGTTTAGGAGATCATGGTTGTGAGTATATGACTGGTGGTGAGGTATTGGTAATTGGAAATACCGGGTCTAACTTTGCTGCAGGTATGAGTGGTGGTGTTGCCTGGATCTACGATTCAAAAGGGGAGTTTGCCAGTAAGTGCAATAAAGAGATGGTGGATCTTGATCCTCTTGACGAACAGGATGAATTGAGAATTAATCATTTGTTGAAGATGCATGTGAAGCTGACTAATAGCAACTTAGCTAAGTTCTTATTAAGTGATTGGGCAACTCAATCTTCCTATTTCATTAAAGTATTTCCAAAAGAATACAAAGCAGTTTTATTAAGTAAAGCAAATCAAATAACAATATCTTAAGCAATGGGAAAAGTAACTGGATTTTTAGAATATGAAAGAACTGCTCCTGCAAAAGAAGATGCAAAAGAGCGTTTAAAACACTATAATGAGTTCGTGAAAGAGCTTGGAGACGAGCAAATAAATCACGAAGCAGCAAGATGTATGGATTGCGGTGTACCGTTTTGCCAATCGGGTTGTCCACTTGGTAATGTTATACCTGAATTTAACGATGCGGTATATTCTGGCGACTGGCATTTGGCTTCCACAATTCTGTTGAGCACAAATAACTTTCCTGAATTTACAGGCAGGATTTGTCCGGCGCCATGTGAGTCTGCCTGTGTGTTAGGGATCAACAAATCTCCTGTTTCAATTGAAGAAATTGAGAAGCATATTATAGAGGTTGCATTCGAAAAAGGGTACATTAAAGCAGAGCAACCTTTAATTCGGACAGGTAAAAGAGTTGCTATAATTGGCTCTGGTCCAGCGGGTATGGCTGCTGCAGCACAACTAAATAAAGCAGGCCATGAGGTGGTAGTATACGAACGTGACGATACCCCAGGTGGTCTGTTGAACTACGGTATCCCTGATTTCAAACTACAGAAAGATGTGGTTAGAAGACGTATTGCGCTGATGGAGAAAGAGGGTGTAGTATTTAAATGTAACTCAAACGTTGGTGTTAACGTAGAACTAAACACCTTGTTGAGGGAGTTCCAGTCGATCGTTTTAGCTGGTGGTTCAACTATTCCGCGTGATCTTCCTGCTCCAGGAAGGGATGCAAATGGCGTTCATTTTGCGATGGATTTCCTTAAGCAACAGAATAAGCGTGTTAGGAGCTTCGATATTGGCGGAGTTCCTTTAACTGCAACAGGGAAAGATGTGATTGTAATTGGTGGTGGTGATACCGGATCTGATTGTGTGGGTACTTCAAACCGTCAGGGTGCGAAATCGGTCATGCAATTTGAAATTATGCCGATGCCAGCGTCTTCACGTACTCAAAATATGCCTTGGCCAACATACCCGATGGTGCTTAAAGTGACTTCTTCGCATGAAGAAGGTTGCGAAAGGGGCTGGGGGATCAATACTAAGGAATTTATCAAAGACGAGCAGGGTAATCTTAAAGCAGTTAGAGTGGTTGATGTGGAATGGGAAATTGATCCATTCGGCAGGCCATCAAATTTTAAAGAAACGCCAGGCACGGAAAGAGATTTACCTTGTCAGCTTGTGTTATTGGCTATGGGTTTCTTACATCCTCAAAAGGAAGGATTGATAGATAAGTTAGGAGTGGAACTTGACGCCAGAGGCAATGTGAAAGCAGAAGAAGGTAAGTTCCAGACAAATATTGCAAAGATATTTGCCGCAGGCGATATGCGCCGCGGACAGTCTTTAGTAGTTTGGGCGATCTCTGAAGGTCGTGAAGCGGCACGTAAAGTTGACCAATATTTAATGGGACACAGCAGTCTACCTTCTAAGGATGGTATTCCATACGCATAAGGTTTTATTTTATTAATGCGGGTGTTTAACGTTGCGTTGAGCAACCGCATTTTATAACTTTCGTGTAGGATCATTATGGGGAAATGTTTGTCGGACTTTTCTTACCTATTGACAACATTTCGATAGTTTTTTCTAATCTATTGATCCTCGTTGACTCCTGTTTAGCTGTCAAGATCCACAACACGTATTCCTTCTGATGCGAATATGCCAATTCCTTGAAAAAATTGGCGGCAAATGGATGTTGCAAAAGCATTGTCGATAAGTCTGCTGGTGGATAAACCTTCTTATTTTCTACGTCAATGGACTCCGAAAATTCATTCGTTTTTATCTGCGTGTTTCCAACCCCCGATGACTTAACAGCTTCAATAGGTTTTATTCTCAATCCTGTCCAGGTGTCATTGATAGATGCCGAACCGCAAGGGCTAAGTCCATATTGATCCAGCTCGACCCATTTAGCCATTTTCAGGTCCGTGGGTATTCCAGAAGTTTTTTTAGGATAGGCAATCCACACGACAACTTCAGATTTTATGCTGGAAGCCCATGACTCAAGCGCATCTTTTAGTTCTAAACTATTTTTAACAAATAGAAGTAGCGCGTCAAAAGATTCTGTTCGCGCATTTTCCAGTGTAATAGTAGAGGTGTCTCCGAGAATTGATGCACCTTGTTCTGGAGGAATTCCTAGCACCACTTTAAAGCCTGGTTTTAGGTATAGTTTCTTTAATAGTGCGTTTTCCATATCCAATTAAGGTTATTTAATGAAAGTAAGTTCGATAATTAAAGGAGAATATCGTAGAGATGCCATTATTTGAGCCTTAGCTTCGCGAAGAAATCCCAAAGTACAATTCCAGCAGCGATGGTGATATTAAAGGAATGTTTGGTTCCAAATTGAGGTATCTCTATACACTTGTCTATTTGTTTCATAACTTCTTCATCGACCCCATTAACTTCATTTCCAAGTATTAAAGCGTATTTTTTTTCTTTATCAGGCTCAAAGATATTGAGCATTGTACTATCGGCAGCCTGTTCTATTGCCAGAATTTCGTAGCCTTGATTTCTCAAAGATTCAACAGCGTTTAGTGTAGTTTCAAAGTATTTCCAGTCTACAGATTGTGTGGCACCTAACGCAGTTTTTTCAATTTCGCGGTGTGGCGGTTTGGCAGTGATGCCGCATAATGCGATACTTTTTATTGAAAACCCATCAGACGTTCTAAAAATGGAGCCAATGTTGTGCATGCTTCGAACGTTATCTAGGACCAACACTACCGGAAGCTTTTCCTGATTTTTAAATTCTTCGACTGAGACTCTTTTAAGCTGATCTAATTTTAGTTTTTCCAATGCTTTTGAGTGTTTGGTGTAACCCCCCAGTCAATCGGCGTATGCCCGAACTTAGAAGAGGCTTGGTATTATATTTAAGGCGGTCGTTTTTAAATTGCGCTTGCTCCGTTGCCTATTTCACTTAGGTAAATTGCTGCAGGGTATCCCACGCGTTCTACATAGTAATCTGTCAACTCTTTCGCAAACTCTTCTTCTTTTCCTTTTTTTAATAATGCGATTGCACATCCCCCGAAACCAGCCCCAGTCATCCGCGCGCCAATAACATGGTCATAATCTCTGCAGAAATCCACGACTGTATCTAGTTCAAGACCTGTAACCTCGTATAAATCTTTCAGCGATTGATGTGAAGCATACATCAAACGCCCAAAATCTTCTAAGCCCCCGTCGTTTAATGCTTTTGCTGCCAAATTTACCCTATCGTTTTCCTTGATCACATGAGTTGCACGCTTTAACACCGTTTCATCATCAATCAAGTGCTTATGCAATGTAAATTTCTCATAGTTGAGCTCGCAAAGGTTGTTGAGCTTAATTTCTTTATTTAGATCTACCAGAGCTTGCTGACATTCAGCAACCCGCTCATTGTATTTTGATTCGGCCAGCTTACGCGGTTTATTCGTATTGATGATCGCAAGGTTATAATCACCAAGTTCACAGTCAACAATCTTATATTTTAAGGTATCACAATTTAGTACAATGGCTTTATTTGCTTCCCCGAAAGCTACAGCGAATTGGTCCATAATGCCACAATTGACACCAATGAACTCGTTCTCAACTTTTTGTGCAAGTAAAGGAATCTGTATCCGCTCAAGACCTAAATTAAAATAATCATTCAGCGCGTAAGCCATAATAACCTCGATAGATGCTGATGAAGACAAGCCTGAGCCAATTGGGATATTACCAAAGAACAACATGTCCAAACCCGTAGAAATTTCATGATCTTTTAGTAATTCATTAAAAACTCCAAGGGGATAGTTATACCATTCTGCGCCTGTTTTAGTGTATTGCTTTTTCAATTCCATAGCCACTTCTTCCTCAAAGTTTAGGCTATTGAAGCGTAGCATTTTATCATTATTTGGGGCTATTAACAACCAGGTTCCTAAAGTAACCGCGCATGGCATAACCAATCCTCCATTGTAATCAATATGTTCTCCAATTAGATTCACTCTTCCAGGTGTGAAATAACTTGCCGTCGCTTCATGGTTGTATTTCTCAGAGAATTTTTGGGTTAATTCCGCTTTCATTGTAATTTTTTAAATTAATGTTTTAGTTTTAGATAAGTATTGATAGTATTGTTATCAATACAAGAATCGGTCTCTAATATACAATTATGTACCGAATCATGTAAGTTCATTCCATAAACTTTATAGTAAGCAGATGAAGACTAACTTAATAAGAACCGGTAAAGTCATAGATGGAAAGGAAGTTCTAGGAATAGAACTGACTAACACTAAAGGCAGTTACGTGAAGATATACAACTACGGAGCAATTGTAAGCAAATTCATTGTTACCAATGCGCATGGCGACAAACAAGATATTGTACTTGGCTTCGATGATATAGAGCAGTATGTAAGCGAAGAATACCTCGCACATTATCCGTATTTAGGAGCTGTAATTGGCCGTTATGCGAATAGGGTAAAGGGTGGACAGTTTTGTATTGATGGTAAATCTTACCATCTTTTTACTACTCCTGATGGTAATTCTTTACATGGAGGAGCAGCCGGTTTTGATAAGAAAGTGTGGGAAGTGTTATCCACTATAGATCCAAGTGTTACATTACAATATATTAGTCCGGCCGGCGAGGAAGGTTATCCCGGAAATTTAACCGTACAGTTAACCTACAAATTATCTGACGATGATGAATTGATTATGGATATCAAAGCGTCTACAGATGCACCGACTGCAGTCAATTTTACCCATCATGGTTATTTTAATCTTGCTCCTGATGGAGGATCTGTAGCAAATCACGTCCACAGAATTCCCGCCAGCAACTACTTAGAACAAAACGATGATTATACTGTTACAGGGAAAATTTTACCTGTTGAAGGAACCATCTATGATTTTTTAGGTCCGAAACCAATAGGGCAGGACTGGGATCCTGCTGAAGGATATGACCAATCGTTCGTTTTAGACCAACATTCAGGAGAGATGACACTTGCCTCAGAAACTACTGAAGCTCAAAGTGGTTTAAAACTTTCTGTTTATACCACAGAACCCATAGCTCATTTTTACACGGCAAAATACACGGATGTGAAAAACGGTAAGGCTGGAAAACATTATGCGCCGTTTAGTGCATTCTGCGTAGAAACACAACATGCCCCTAATGCAATCAATATACCTGAGTTTCCCGGTACATTGCTAAGACCTAATGAGACCTATTCGCAATCTACAATTTTCAAGATAGAACACCTCGGTTAGCTTGAACTGCACAGGTTAAATTCTCATCTCCAGACAAACCAAATGATAAGGTTGTGTGTTGTTAAAACATGATTAAATCTCCCAATAAAATTATTAAGACTTCAGTTTTACTATGCTGCATAGCATTAGTTTTTTCCTGTAAAAGTGGTTCTTCTAAAAACTATGGTTCTGCAGTTGCTGACAGTATAGCAAACGTCGATAGCGTGAAGCCCGAAGCTGGACAAAATCCTACACCAGGTACTGATAGTATTTTCAATACGAACTCAGTTCCTGTTAGTGAAAAGGATTTAGGCACGTTCCCATACCTTAAGTTGCCGGAGTCTTACACATTCAACTACGAGAAAGAAACAAGTCTGTCAAGTATTAAAGATATTGATAAAGAATATTTTGCAGTGTATGGAAAATTGATACCAAAGGAAGGAAAGACCTTTAAAGCTACTCTTGAGAAAAACAGGGCAGATGGAAAGCGATTTAATAGTTTAGAATTGCAAAGAAGCATAGATAAATCCATTGCAGATTTAGGTGGTATTAAGCTAAAAACAGTACCAATTACAAATAAAGAATGGGATCGAATTGGAAAAAAAGATCTCATTGAAAAAAAATACGGATATTCCATAAGTCTCAATAGTTTGGATGATATACATACTTATTTCATTCGCACTAAAACTGAAGAAGTGTGGATTCAGGTATATCTTTTGAATGAGGAGAGTGGCAATATCACTGTCTTAGTGAAGGAAGTTGGACAATAACTAAAGGATTTTGTGCGCATAAGCAAATTTTAAGAGGCCAACTACCGATTGGGTGTTTGTCTTCCTAAAGATGTTTTTACGATGGGTTTCTACTGGACGCTCACTAATAAAAAGCTTGTCTGATATTTGCCTGTTACTAAGCTTATTACCAATAAGTTTGATGATTTAAATTTTTCGGTTGGTTAATCGCAATTGCACTTCATTTTTAGTAAAATTGTTAAGTATTTCCTTTATGACCTGTTGATCGAAGTAGTTTTCTCCCTCTATCACTTTATCCAGAGCTGCCAGCAGTTCCAGTCTCCCGGTATTTTTTAAGATGTAACCTGAAATGCCGGCATCAAGCATTTCTTTAATTACTTCGGCGGTACCAAACATTGATATTGCAATGATCTTGATAGAGGGATA
>JACMPF010000208.1 GCA_014377665.1 Pedobacter sp.
CTAAGCTCGATAATGCTGTTGATTATTACTGGTATCGGCTTTTTGATTCATATTTATTCTATTGGATACATGCATGATGACGCAGGTTTTGGTAAATTTTTTAGTTACCTGAATCTTTTTATATTCTTCATGTTATTGCTAGTCTTAGGCTCGAACTACGTTGTGATGTTTATTGGTTGGGAAGGGGTAGGGTTATGCTCTTATCTGTTGATCGGCTTTTGGTATACCAACCCTAATTATGCGTCTGCAGCAAAAAAGGCTTTTGTAATGAACAGAATTGGAGACTTAGGATTTCTTTTAGCAGTATTTTTAATGTTTTCTACTTTTGGTAGCGTAGAGTTCTCGAAGATTTTTCCTCAGGCAGCGAACATGCTTCCTGGTGATGGAACAATCACCTTGATTGCATTATTCCTATTTATAGGTGCTTGTGGTAAATCTGCACAATTACCATTGTTTACTTGGTTGCCAGATGCAATGGCGGGGCCGACCCCGGTTTCTGCATTGATTCACGCGGCTACTATGGTGACAGCAGGTATCTACATGATCGCCCGTTCTAATGTTTTATTTGACCTTGCGCCAGTAGTGCAGCATATCATAGCGGTAATTGGTTTAGCGACGGCACTTATTGGTGCTTTAATCGCGCTTACTCAAACAGATATCAAAAAGGTATTGGCCTATTCTACTGTTTCTCAGCTGGGTTATATGTTCCTGGGATTAGGAGTTGGTGCTTACGACGGCGGTTTCTTTCATGTAATTACTCATGCATTTTTTAAAGCCCTATTGTTTTTGGGCGCTGGTTCCGTTATTCATGCTTTGCATCATGAGCAGGATATGCGCCATATGGGTGGACTGCGTAAGAAGTTGCCCGTTACATTTATTACGATGTTGATAGGTACATTAGCGATTGCAGGTTTACCGCCTTTTTCTGGTTTTTTCTCTAAAGATGAGATTTTGGCTCAGGTATACGAACACGATAAAATAATGTGGGTAATTGGGGTATTTACTGCCTTCCTGACTGCATTTTATATGTTTAGAATGTTATTCTTAACCTTTTTCGGAACTTACAGAGGAACACATCATGCTGAAGAAAAAATCCATGAGTCACCTAAGTCTATAACTATTCCATTGATTGTCTTAGCTGTGCTGTCTGCGGTAGGTGGATTCATTGGCATTCCAGAAGTTTTAGGAGGTCATCATTGGTTGTCCCAATGGCTATCTCCTGTAATTATGCACCATCCAGAGGCTGGAGATCACGCTACTGAATATATGTTAAT
This sequence comes from Pedobacter sp., assembly GCA_014377665.1. GTDB lineage: Bacteria > Bacteroidota > Bacteroidia > Sphingobacteriales > Sphingobacteriaceae > Pedobacter. The sequence continues at coordinate 1,275 of JACMPF010000208.1, forward strand.
GGGAATTACAATAGCTGGAGTGCTAATTTCTATTGGAATTGCCTACTCAAGATATGTGAAGCAGAATCATCTTCCTTTGCCTGATGAAGCAAGGAGATCGACTTTAGCAAGTATCTCCTATCGTAAATTTTATATTGATGAGATCTATGACGCGATTATCCGTAAGCCTTTAGATGCCCTATCTACTTTCTTCTATAAGATTGTAGATACGAAGATCATCGACGGAATCGTGAATGGCTTTGGTTGGGGAGCTTCTGAAGCTAGTAAAGGGCTTCGGTTGCTACAATCCGGAAATGTAGGGTTCTATATTTTTATGATGGTGGTAGGAATCATCTCATTGCTATTGTATACTTATTTATCATTATAAAAGATCGTCCAAGAAAATCATAATGGAACAACTTTTACTACTTCTAATATTTTTACCTCTAGTCGGAGCCATTGTAACGGCATTTTCCGGGAAGGCAGCCAAGTATGTTGCACTTGTTTCGGCAATGGTCTCTCTTTCGTTGACATTTGTTATTATCGGTAATTTCAGTCCGGATGCGACTACCCAATTTATTGTGAACTATCCATGGATTCAAGACCTTGGTATCAGTTTCCATGCGGGTATAGACGGAATAAGTATCATAACAATATTGTTAACCAATACATTGATTCCTTTGATTATAGCGGCCGCTTACAAACACGATTATAAAAGTTTGCATGCTTTTTTTGCATTGATTCTGTTCATGCAAAGTGGACTACTTCTTGTTTTCACGGCTTTAGACGCGTTTTTGTTTTACATCGGTTGGGAAGCCGCACTGATTCCAATCTACTTTATTTGTGCGATCTGGGGTGGTAAAGACAGGATCAAGGTAAATATGAAATTTTTTGTGTACACCATCGCAGGATCTTTATTTATGCTAATTGGAATTATCTACCTTTATCTTCAGAACCCCGCGCATAACTTTGACATTCAGGCTTTTTATAATTTGAATCTTGATCGTAGTCAGCAGGGCTGGATATTCTGGGCATTCTTTATAGCGTTTGCGATCAAGATGCCGATCTTTCCTTTCCATACCTGGCAGCCAAGTACCTATGCTCAGGCCCCTGCTGCAGGAACGATGTTGCTTTCTGGGATCATGTTGAAAATGGGAATTTACGGTGTGATTCGTTGGTTGTTACCTATTGTTCCTCTTGGGGTTCAAGAATGGGGACATTTCGCCATCATACTGTCCGTGATCGGGATTATTTATGCCTCGATCATTGCTTTTATGCAGAAAGATGCAAAGAGGTTAGTTGCCTATTCATCAATAGCCCACGTTGGGTTGATTAGTGCTGGTATTTTCGCATTGAATACTCAAGGGATGCAAGGAGCAATGGTGCAAATGTTAAGTCATGGTATTAATGTCGTCGGACTCTTTTTTGTGTTGGATATCATTTCAACCAGGATGAAAACCAATAGGATTTCTGATCTGGGCGGCATTGCCAAACAGGCGCCGAAACTTGCAATAGTATTTTTAATAATCATTTTGGGCACCGTAGCTTTACCGGGTACTAATGGCTTTATTGGTGAGTTCTTATTACTAATGGGTGTTTATCAATATAACCTTTGGTTCGCTGTATTTGCAGGACTCACAATCATTTTCGGAGCAGTTTATATGCTGAGAATGTATCAGAATGTAATGCTCGGTGAAACAAACAAACTCACAATCGGATTTACAGATATTAAAGGTACAGAGCAAATGGTTTTATATATTATATGTGCTTTAATCATCATAATTGGTGTATACCCGAAACCGGTTTTACATCTTTCAGAGGCAGCAGTACAACAATTAATAGATCAGGTTACACAAAAATTAACATCGGTAAATTAAGCAAATGAATATCATCATAACAATTGCTGTTACGGCTTTAGTAGTGCTTTACGCGGGCTTGTTCAAGGCGAAAAAGGCGTTATTGCCCCTTACTATAATTGGACTGCTTACTTCTTTGACTTTTGTGTTTACGTCATGGAATACCAATACCACCTACTATGGAATGATGCAGATGGACAATTTTGCATTGGCCTTTGCTGGAATAACTATAATAAGTACACTATTTATCTTTTTACTGACGCAAAATTACTTTGCAGCAAACAGTGATAATATCGCAGAATACTTCACATTGATCCTATTTTCTCTTGCAGGTATAGTCATCATGGTTTCTTATCAGAACATGTCGATGTTATTTATTGGTCTGGAGATTATGTCCGTTAGTCTATACATCCTTGCAGGTATTCGAAAGGGTGATTTTGCTAGTAATGAAGCTTCCTTAAAATACTTTCTTATGGGAGCTTTTTCAACAGGATTTCTACTATTCGGAATTACTTTAATCTATGGTGCTACGGGCACGTTTGATCTTGTAAAGATTAATCAGTATTTGGTTGGACATTACAGGGACATGTCGCCACTGTTCTACCCAGGCGTAATCTTAATCTTGATTGGATTGTGTTTTAAAATCGGTGCAGCTCCTTTCCACTTCTGGACTCCTGATGTATACGAGGGATCACCTACACTCATTACTTCATTTATGTCAACAGTAGTAAAGACTGCTGGTTTTGCTGCATTTTTAAGATTATTTGCGGGGACGTTTGCGCCGCTTCACGATTTCTGGCTTCCACCATTGATCGTAATTGTGTGTCTAACACTATTTATTGGAAATGTTACCGCATTATTTCAGAAAAATTTCAAGAGAATGCTTGCTTACTCAAGTATTTCACATGCAGGCTACCTGCTTTTTTCTTTAGTAACGTTGTCAGCAAATTCGTCAAATAATGTGTTGGTTTATGCTGCTGCCTACACTTTCGCCAGCATAATTGCTTTTGCTGTTTTAATACTTGTTAAACAGAAAACAGGTAACGATCACTTCGACAGCTTCAACGGTTTAGCTAAACGCAACCCAATGACTTCCCTTGCTCTTGCTGTCGCGATGCTTTCCCTTGCCGGGATTCCACTTACTGCTGGTTTTATAGGTAAATATTTGATGTTCCTGAATGTAATGGGAGAGTATCAGATTTACCTTGTAGCTTTTGCGATTCTCAATGCCTTAGTTGGTTTTTATTATTACTTCAAAGTTATTGTGGCAATGTACTTCAAGGAAGGTAGTGAAATTGATCTTAATACACCTTTTCAGTACAAATTGGTGTTGATTTTGTCTGTAGTAATCACCGTGTTTTTAGGAGTTTATCCTTCATTGATTTTAAATTTGATATAGTGACTACTATTCATAATTATTTGTAGTTTTACGAATAATCGAAATATGCAGGATTTCTGGACATCGTTACAACACTTTGTTGACCCCGAAAAATTACTTAAAGAGGGTGGTTTTTATGTTGTGATGTTTGTTATATTCGCGGAAACAGGACTTTTTTTCGGTTTCTTTTTACCAGGAGATTACCTGCTTTTCCTCGCCGGGATGTTTGTTGCAACGGGCAAACTTGACGTTAATATTTATGTGCTGATTCTGGGTTTGATCGTTTGCGCGGTGTCGGGTAATTTTACCGGATATTGGTTTGGGCGAAGGACTGGTCCCATGCTTTATCACAGAAAAGACTCTTTTTTTTTTAAAAGACGATATTTACAAGCGGCAGAGGCATATTATAACAAGCAGGGCGCATTCGCACTGATCATGGGTAGATTCGTGCCCATTGTTAGAACCTTTGCTCCAATATTTGCAGGCGTCGTAAAGCTCGATTTTAAAAAGTTTGCCTTATATAATATTTTAGGTGGCGTTTTATGGATTAGCTCCTTAACGTTGCTCGGTTATTTTCTTGGCAAGAGATTTGAAAGGGAGATTAACGATTATTTATTATACATAATTATAGGTTTTATTACTGTTACAACTATTCCACTAATCATAACCTTCGTTAAGAAGAAAGTTGTAAAGAGCAATGATGACGACACAATTAACAATGAACAGTAACAATGAGTAACTACGACACCCATCCTTGGCATAGCGTTTCTCCTGGAGAAAGCTTACCTGAAATCGTTAACGCGATTATCGAAATCCCTAAAGGCTCAAAAGCGAAATATGAAATAGACAAAGATTCGAACCTTATCAAACTTGACAGGGTTCTTTTTTCTTCAGTCATGTACCCAGCTAATTATGGCTTTATTCCACAAACTTATTGTGACGACAACGACCCGTTAGATATTCTTGTATTATGCTCCGTGGATGTATATCCTATGACTATTATCGAAGCTAAGGTAATAGGGGTAATGCACATGGTTGATAATGGCGAGCAAGATGACAAAATCATCGCCGTAGCTAAAAACGACATGTCCGTGAATTACATTAATGATCTTGCTGATCTTCCTCCACACACGATGAAAGAGATCGTAAAATTTTTCCAGGATTATAAAGCTTTAGAAGAAAAGCAAGTAACTATTGAACATCTCCTAGGCGTGCCATATGCGCACAAGGTGATACAGGAAAGCATAGCGCTTTACGACCAAAAATTTAGAAAGTAACCTGAATGATTTCCCACTCGATTTGTATGTTCGTATTGACATCCGTTAGTGGAGTCATACCAGCTTCAACTTTGGCCTTAGCAACGCCCGTAGAAGCCGACGGCGATTCTGTCGGATGGCGTCTAATTTTAGCATTATTCTTAGTGCTGCTGAATGGTTTTTTTGTTGCCGCTGAATTTGCAATCGTAAAAGTGCGTGCTTCGCAAATTGAGATCAAAGCTAAGTCCGGAAGCCGGGTTGGCAAGATGGCAAAGAGTATAGTTCATAATCTTGATGGTTATTTAGCCGCTACACAACTTGGTATCACACTTGCTTCCCTTGGTCTTGGTTGGGTGGGTGAGAATGTGATGCACACCATCTTTCTGAATATTTTTGTAGGTTTTCATTTAGCCGTAAGTGATGCATTCATTCATTCTGCAGCTACTGTTGTCGCTTTCTCTATAATTACCATTATGCATATCGTATTTGGCGAGCTTGCTCCTAAATCTCTTGCGATACAAAGACCTGTAGCCACAACATTATTTATAACAGTTCCACTACAAATCTTTTATGTAGTATTTAAGCCTTTTATCTGGACATTGAATAGTCTCGCAGCGATTATACTAAAACCTTTTGGTATTAATACTGCTGGCGGCCATGAGTCATTACACAGCAATGAAGAATTGCAATACCTACTTGACCAAGGAAAGGAGAGTGGTGCTTTAGAATATAATGAGCACGAGCTTATCAAAAACGTTTTCGACTTCAACGAACGTGTAGTAAAGAATATTATGGTTCCCAGAACCAAAATATCAGGAATTGAATTAAATACGTCGAAAGAAGAAGTGGTAGAAACGATTATTAGAGAAGGGTACTCGCGGATGCCGGTTTATGATGAGATCATTGATAAGATTATAGGTATTGTTCATGCGAAAGACGTATTGCCTCTGCTGGCAGGTAATAAAGAGTGGGCATTGAGCGATATTATAAGAAAGCCCTATTTTGTGCCAGAGACTAAAAAGATCAATGACCTGCTGAGTGAACTTCAGCAAAAACGCATTCAGATTGCCATTGTCATCGATGAGTTTGGTGGAACAGCAGGTATGGTTACGTTGGAGGATATAGTTGAAGAGATCGTTGGTGAAATTCAAGATGAGTATGATGAGGAAAAACCTACGGTTGAGAAAATATCTGAAAGTGAATTCATCATTAACGCATATGCGACTGTGTATGATGTAAATGAGCATCTGCCTCACGACTTACCTGAAGACCTGGATTTTGATACTGTAGGTGGACTTGTTTCACATGCTTTCGGTAAAATTCCGGAGGTGGGAGATAGTGAAGAGTGTTACGGGTATCTATTTACAATACTTAAGAAGACTGAGCAGAATATTGAGACGATTAAGTTAGAACTGGTAATCACGAAAAGTGAGATGATTGACAATCACTAAAATTTGGTGATGCATATATTTTACACACCAGATATAGAGTCCACTGAATACACGCTAAATGAAGAAGAAAGCAAGCATTGCATAAGAGTATTGCGTCTTTCCAAAGGTAGCGTGATTTCGCTCATTGATGGAAGGGGTGGCATGTACAAGGCGGAGATAGTCTCTGACAATAAGAGAAATGTCACCGTAAGCATTATCGATACAGTTTTAAACTATCAAAAGAGAAACCATTATCTACACATCGCTGTAGCCCCAACTAAAAATATTGATCGGTTGGAATGGTTTCTTGAGAAAGCCACAGAATTGGGAATTGATGAGATCACACCGGTTATATGCTCTAGATCTGAACGCAAAGTTGTTAAGGAAGAACGCTTAAGCAAGGTGATCACTTCTGCAGTAAAGCAATCTCTGAAAGCTTACCATCCAATATTAAATCCTTGTATTGATCTTTCGGACTTTTTGGGTCTGCGGTTTGAAGGAACTAAAATGATTGCCCACTGTGTAGAAGGCGAAGCGAAGCAATACATTAGCCAGATCTGCATGATTGATAAAAGGTATACAATTCTCATTGGTCCTGAAGGCGACTTTACACCAGAAGAAATACAAGTGGCTTTGGATAATGATTTTAAACCCCTAACTTTAGGTAACACACGATTGCGTACAGAAACTGCGGCACTTGCCGCGTGTTTTGAAGTCAATTACCTAAATAGATGAAAATTAAAGTCCTTGCTTTTGCATTATTTTTCCTGATAGCAGGTTTCACTGCACCTACTTACAAAATTGCTAAGCTGAAATATAGCGGAGGTGGAGATTGGTATGCCAATAGGACAGCGCTGCCAAATCTGCTTGCATTCTGCAATACAAATCTTAAAACAAACTTTGCTCCAGAGGAAGAAATTGTGGAAGTTGGCAGCGCTACTCTGTTCAACTACCCGTTTGTTTATATGACAGGGCATGGGAATGTTGTATTTAACACGGCTGAAGCCTCTAATTTAAGAAAGTACCTAATTGGAGGAGGGTTCCTCCATATCGACGATAACTATGGACTAGATAAGTTTATTCGCAAAGAGATGAAAAAGGTATTTCCTGAGCTTAGTTTTGTAGAACTCGCTGCGAACCATGAATTGTACAAGCAGAAATTTAAGTTTCCAAATGGTTTACCAAAAATTCACGAACACGACGGCAAACGTCCACAGGGTTTTGCGTTGCTTTGGAAAGGCAGAGTAGTTTGTTACTATACGTTTGAGTGCGACTTAGGTAATGGATGGGAGGATTTTGGCACCTATCCAGAGGATACCCAGGAAAGCCGATCTAATGCGCTGAAAATGGGCGCGAATTTGATTCAGTACGCTTTAACTCAATAAGAAATGAAAGTAAAGGTTAATGGGAAGTTTGATTTTGACCTCGAGGTAAATAATACAGAAATCTTGATGGATCAGAAAGCAGTTATTTTTGATTACAGAAGTCTGGATTCCAGGCATTCCAGTGTCATTTACAATAACAGATCTTTCAATGTTGAATTGATTGAAGAGAACAGATCGGAAAAGACTGTTATCTTAAAAGTAAACCGTAATATTTATCATCTAGCGATTGAGGACCAGTATGACCAGTTACTAAAACAATTGGGACTTGACTATTCTAAAATTAAGAAAGTGGCAGATGTTAAAGCACCTATGCCGGGTCTTGTGTTAAAGATTTTAGTGGCGCAAGAACAGTGCGTAGTAAAAGGCGACAATTTATTGGTTCTAGAAGCCATGAAGATGGAAAACATGATCAAGTCCCCGACAGATGGTATCATAAAACGAATATTAATCAATATTGGAGATAAAACCGAGAAGAATGCGGTTCTGATTGAGTTTGATTGAACAAACAAAGGGGCCATTAGCCCCTTCGTTTGTTCAATCACTTTATAAATAGAGTTATCTTTTTTTGCTGTTGAATGCCTTTTGAGCTTTTGGCGTAAACTGTGGTTTCCCCGTTGAACGAATTTCAGAGGCACCTAGCATGGTCATAGCGCATCGAAATCCAATGTCCGCAGTAGCTTCATCCTGTTGTAAGAATCGTCTGGTTGCTGGATTAAGCCATAAGGCCTGATCATCCCAGGAACCTCCTTTGTAAACTCTTGATTTATCATTTACAAGTGTGATTTCACCGTAAAGATCACCGGCTGGATCACGATAACCCCGTTGGTCAGCATAGGTATTCACCGTTGCAGAGTCAACGGGAGCATTTGCAGCTGCTTGTTTCTCTGCCCATGTTTGTTTCTTCTGGGTCTGCGCGGCCACTAAAACTGGCATGTTGCGCTTGTCTTTCTCCAGTCTGCCTGTCATTGGATCAGCTATTTTTTTATCCTGGTAAAAGTTACCACGGTATGGATTGAAAGCATCAGCTGCTTCAAAAGTATTAACCCGATACACATCAGCTACCCATTCGTTTACGTTGCCTGCCATGTTATACAATCCAAAATCATTAGGTAAATATGACCTTACGGCTGCCGTTATTCCTCCCTTATCGTTAAGAGAACCACCCACACCCATATAATCACCTTTTGTTCTTTTGAAATTGGCTAACATTAAACCACGGGTTTTCTTTTTAGCAGAGCTGAGGCCTAAACCATTCCAGGGATAGATTTTATTCTCCGCGATGTTCTCATACTCCGTGTTTCCTATTAGACCTAACGCTGCATACTCCCATTCCGCCTCCGTTGGGAGGCGATACGGCTGTTTAATTATACCATCTTCTAGCCTGACATTTCTCGTTGCGACACCATTTCCGGTGGTAGCCGTAGTTGCCCCATTGGCTGCATTTGCAGTTCCTTTAGGATTAAGGTCTTTTATGGCATTCTTACCTTTATCATCAATTTGGTTATTTAAATAGATGGTTGTATTAAAAGGCACATTTGATTGTGAAGCGGCAGCGTTCACAGGTACTGTAGTGCCATTCTTATTATCACCATTTAAATCTTTGAAGCTGGTCATGTAACCTTGATCACGAAGTAAAAGCTCATTGACCCTGTCCGTTCTCCATGCGCAGTACCTGTTTGCTTGCTCCCATGTAACTCCCACAACAGGGTAATCCTGGTAGGCAGGATGCCTCAAATAATTGTCTACATATGGCTCATTGTAAGACAATGGTCTTCTCCATACTAACGTATCGGGTAGCTCATTGTAATAATATTCATAGTCAGTTGGATAGTTGGTTCTAATCCAATTCAAGTACTCTAACCAGTTGGTGTTTGAAACTTCTGTTTCATCCATATAGAACGAAGATACGGTAGTCTCTCTCTTACGGTTATACGTACTTAGCTCTTGTCCCGGAGTATTTATCGCACTTCCGCTCATTACAAAAACACCACCTTCAATCTCCACTAATCCAGGTCCGGGGCCGCGTTTAAACTTGTTATTAACAGCAAAACCCCCGTACTCCTTTTTATTATAGGCCATCCCTGTCTTGTCTGAAGTTCCAGGTTTAGATGACTTACAGGATGTAAAAGCGCAGGCAATTATAACGAGTGAGGCAAGTGAACAAAATATCTTTTTTTCCATAGCGTACTAATTCATCAAACTAGCTTTAAAATTACATAAAAAATAGTGTAGGAGCCAAAAAAACTTTATGATAGGCTGCTCGAGAGGATTATATTGGTGGACTACTTTGAAATTAGTGTGTACAATGCTAACTTGCGATCAATGCTTTTTCAATTATTACATTAGATGAGCTATAGGTACTTTTTAAAGAGTGTATTCGTCTTATTCTTAGTAACAACGGCTAATGACCTAACTGCTCAAGTTGTTGGAAAAGCTACGCTAACCAATGGAAGTGAGTCCAATACCATCATTTCAGCTGTTCCATTTTTGTTAATTACTCCTGATGCCAGGGCTGGTGGCATGGGCAATGCTGGAGTTGCCATCCATCCCGACGCAAATGCAATGAGCATCAACCCTGCGAAACTAGCTTTTTTAGAAAAGCCTCATGGATTTTCGGCCTCCTATAGTCCATGGCTCAAAAGCATCGTTACAGACATTAATCTGGGCTACTTAAGTGGTTATTACATGATTGATGCGACAAATACGATTGGGGCATCCTTACGGTATTTTTCTTTGGGCGAAATACAGTTTGTAGATATCAATCAACAAGACCTAGGGATTTTTAATCCAAATGAGCTTGCTTTTGATGTAACTTATGCTAAAAGGTTTGGCGATTCATTTTCACTTGGAACCTCATTGCGCTACATCTATTCAAATCTTTCCTCAGGTCAATCAGTAGGAGGGCAACAAACAACCGCTGGCAAGGCCCTAGCGGTAGATATTTCGGCCTATTATAAAACGAATTCGGTGCTTTTCGGAACAGACGCTATCGTTTCAGCTGGAGCTAACATTTCTAACATAGGTACAAAAATCGGATATAGCGCTGTTGGTGATAAAGCATTTCTTCCGACTAACCTAAAGATTGGTGGCGCTACAACATTTCTTATCGATGATTACAGTATGTTCAGCTTTGCGCTGGATCTAAATAAGCTGCTTGTTCCAACTCAACCAATATATGATGCGAATGGAAACATCATTTCAGGCAAGGATCCGAACCGATCAGTGGCCGCCGGAATCTTTGGATCCTTTAGTGATGCTCCTGGTGGGTTTTCTGAAGAACTAAAGGAAGTCAGTATCGCGGCGGGTTTAGAATATTGGTACAATCAGCAGTTTTCATTCCGGGCGGGTTACTTTTATGAAAATCCTATGAAAGGTAACCAGCGTTATTTTACACTTGGTGCCGGACTTAAATATAATGTGTTCAGTATTGATTTCTCTTATCTTTTAGCAAACCCGCAAAAGAGTCCTCTGGCGAATACACTAAGATTTGGCTTACTTTTTAATTTTGGCGAAACGCGGTAGATTATAAACCTTACCAAATATTTAATATGAAGATAAAAGTTGGCTTTGGATTTGACGTCCACCAGTTAAAAGATAACCGACCATTTGTAATGGGCGGAGTAGATCTTGAGCATTATAAAGGTGCCTTTGGGCATTCTGATGCTGACGTATTATTACATGCTATCTGTGATGCGCTACTTGGCGCGGCAAATCTAAGAGATATTGGTTTCCATTTTCAAAATACCGATCCAAGATGGAAGGGCATCAGTAGCATCATTCTCTTACAGGAAAGTGTTAAGCTTCTTACTGAAAAAGGCTGGGAGATTGGAAACATTGATGCAATGATTTGTTTGGAAGCACCCAAGATCAACCCTTATATTTCTAAAATGCAACAGAACATTGCTGAAGCTATAGGGATATCATTGGATGACATTTCAATTAAAGCAACAACAAATGAAACGATGGGTTTTATCGGAAGACAAGAAGGGGTAGTTGCCTATGCTGTTTGCCTTATTCAGAGAACCTAAGTAATAAAAAAACCGGCAATCGTTTGCGATGCCGGTTTACTTATAAAAATCAAATTAGGATGTTATTCTTCTAAATAACCGAACTTACCTTGGTTGTAGTCACTTATTGCTTGCTGGATTTCCTCGGAATTGTTCATCAAAAATGGCCCGTACTGTGCAATTGGTTCATTTATAGGCTCCCCACTTAGAACGAGAATAATAGAGTTTTCCAGAGCCTCAATTTTAATCTCTGACCCTTCATTAGAAAAGTGGACAAATTGATCAACTCCAGCAACTTCTTCATCATTAATCCGAATACCCCCTTCAATAATTACAAATCCGGTATTGAAATTAGAAGGGAAGGTAAACACAGCTTTTCCACCTTTATTCAGCCGGGCATTAAATAGGTGAAGTGGAGAGAAGGTGCTTGCAAATCCTTTAAGATCCTGGTATTCCCCAGCTATAACCTCTATCACACCGCCGTTATTCTGCAGATAGTGCTTTTGTATGTTAGCCTGCTTAATGTCCTGGTACTTTGGTGGACTCATTTTATGTCTTGCCGGAAGGTTAATCCAAAGTTGCACCATTTGAAAGTCTCCACCCTTTACACTAAAAGCCTCTTCATGATACTCTTTATGCAGAATACCGCTCGCAGCAGTCATCCATTGTACATCTCCAGGATGAATAATTCCGCTATTTCCCGCACTATCATGATGCGCAACTGCACCGTGATAAGCAATCGTTATGGTTTCAAATCCGCGATGTGGATGAACACCCACTCCTCGTGGTTTTTTCCTTGCAGAAAAGTTGATCTTTGAATTGTAGTCGAGCAGAAAGAAGGGGCTCATTTTAAGCTTATATCCACTTGGGAAAAAGTTATGTACCCTAAACCCATCTCCAACCATGTGGGGTGCAGGGGCAATTAAAACGCTCGCAACCCGTTTAACATTTGCTTCCATTTTGTCTCCTTTATTTTTTGACTGGATGCTTTTATTTTCTATCAGACTTGTTTAACAAATTGCAATTCAGCAGCCAGTTTTACTTCTTCACTTACCATTACACCACCAGTCTCCAAAGCCGCATTCCATGTTAAGCCATAGTCAGACCTATTGATTTTACCAGTTAGTGTAAAGCCAGCTTTAGTATTACCCCATGGATCAGTAGCGATACCACCAAACTCTACATTTAACTTTACGGGCCTGGTAGTTCCTTTAACAGTTAAGTGACCTTCTAAAACGTAGTCGTCACCATCTTTCTTGAATGAAGTTGAACTGAAGTTGATTTTAGGGAAGGTTTCCGAATCGAAGAAGTCAGCACCAATCAGGTGGGTGTCTCTGTCTGCATTGCCTGTTTTTATTGAATTAGTTTCTGCTTCGAAAGAAACTTGTGCGCCTTGAAAATCATCAGCTTCAGATGTCAATGATGCGCTGAAAACACTAAGGCTACCAGTAACAGTGGTGATCATCAAGTGTTTTACTTTAAACTGTAGTTCGCTGTGGGTTGGGTCTAAAGCCCAAGTGGTTGACGCCATGATATATTTTTAGGTTGTTATCAAATTAACAAAACAAATATATGGCGGTAAAATTAAGTCTGCATTGATGTATGTTAAGAAAAACTAAGTGCGAAATTGCTTGTGTGCTAAATCTTTGCGGACTCTGCTCAGAGATTCTGGAGTGATTCCCAGGTAAGATGCAATCATCCATTGCGGCACCCTTAAGGTCAGGTTTGGATATAAGGTAATAAAGTTCAAATATCGCTCTTCAGCGGTTGCGCTCAACAACATATTGATTCTCTTCTGCATAAACCTAATGGAATTGTTGAGCATATTATTGTTGAGATCGTTGATGCATGGGACATGTATCGCGGCTTCATTCATAAAATCCTTATGTACAATAACCACTTTGGTGGCCTCAATAGCATCAATAAAGAAGTCTGATGGTTCATTAAACAACATGCCGTTTCTTTCGCTGAGCCACCACTGCTCAGGTGCGAACTGGATTATGTGGGTCTTGCCTTTATTATCTATGGAATAACTCCTTAATAGTCCGCTCAATACAAAATATCCCCTAGAAGAAATATCTCCTTTCATGATGATCATTTCGTTCTTTTCGAAGCTTTTCACTTTTAGATGATCTGAAATCAAATAAAATTGCTCATCAGTAATGGAAACTTTGTGTTGAAGGTAAATCTTGAAAGGTTCTAAAAGGGCATCCATTCCCGAATTCTATTGCTTTTCAGGATTAATATTAGAAAAATCTACACCACACTTACAGTTCGAAGCGCAACCGCCACTTTTCGCTGAAACTGCCTTAAAGATGATGCGGCCAATATAAAATACTGCGCCTGCGAAAATTAATAGGATCAAAATCATTTGTACATCCATACTACAAAAATAACGAATGGCTATGGTCAAGACGTCTCATGAATGTCAATTTAATGGGTAATGAGTCCAACAGTGCCACCCACCCAATCAAAGTCTTTGTTGTACCTAACCCCAATCATCTTACCCTTGCTAAGCCTTGCTAAATTAATACAGAGGTTGGGCTCTCCTCCATCCGGCCATAAATACATTAGGCGCAGTTCTACCTTAACTCCGCCATCAGGTGATTCCACTACTTGCTCATAATTTACTTTGCGTTGAAGAATCCAGTTTTCCGGATCTGGGATCGCTTCAATGTCAGCTGGCTTAACATCGATCAATACGCCCATTCCAGCAAAGGAGAATAAGGGCTTAAGTACGTAATTTTCTAAGTCTTTCGGTGTCGCCGAGAGGGCATTTAAAAAATGTGTTTCAGGTAGAAACTTACTTTTCAGGAAAGGCATAGTGTATTTGCTAACCCTATAAAACCAATTTGGATGGGTTACCCATTCAATGTCAAGCTGTTCTCGGGGATCGAAACTATCCTTAAAAATGTTCTTTTTATCGGCCACTTCGTCGAATATCAGCCGATTGTAGATTCTTTTTAATCGAATCTTTTCACCATTTTCCATGTAAAACAAAGATTTCCCTTCTTTAAAAATATCTGCCAACGCCAGGATCTTCATTCCTATATATTTCTGTGTTACAAGAAAGTCTATAGCAGTTTTTTGATCCAGCGCATCTACATCCATCAAGGCTACTTCATGAGGTTCATGATCGCCAAGGATTACTTGTTTCAGCAGCTCGACATATGCATGTTCATCAAAATCCCCAAACAACGGAGTCAAATTGCGATCCAGTCCGAAAGCTTCTTTATACTTTTTTGCCAGATGCAGCTGGAATCCATATAAAGAAGGGAACCCCTGCATCTCGATCAGCATCGGTGTTAATTCGCCATTGATATCCTTACATATTGCAAAATCAAATGTTAAGAAGTGCGGGTGATCGTTTTCATCGGGAACGCGCCAAAGTTCGGGAATAGATGCAGCTGTTAGTTCCTTAAAATCCGGTTGCCGAATTAATTTGATGATTTCTTCACCAGCTGTGATTAGTTTTTCTGATAGCTCTTTTGGAATGAAAACAGGTGTTTCGGCTATCCTGAAGGGTATCTTTGCAAATCCTTCCGTCAAAGCGTCCTGAAACTCCCGGAATTTTTTATCAGAAAAATTTTCGTTAAAAGATTTACGGTATTCGTTAATCATCGCTAAGCCTCTACTGTTAAAGCGGTCAATGCTTCGGTTATAAAATTGGGTAGTATTATGCTTTGAGTGAGCTGCAGTTTATTTACATCCTCTAAAGTGGAAAGCATATGCTCATATTTTTCAAGGCCATGATTGGCGATGATTGACTCTTTTTTATCATCACGTAATAAGTACATTTTCATCCCTACAGGATCGGCTTCCGGATGGAATTGGGTGCCCACAATCTCTTTAGTAAACCGAACAGACATAATGCATCTTTCTAAATCTACATGTGGCCTTTCTTTCTCCAAAGCCAACACATTTGTGTTTGCATTATTGCCAGATTCACTAACGCTAACTACCTGCCAGTCACGACTATCAACAGTAAAAAACGGGTTATCCAAGCCTTCAAAGATTAAATCGTCAATGCCTTCAGCTGTCAAAAATACAGGGAAAATTCCGAAAGCGGTCGACCTCCTTGCAATAACTTCACCAACATTGAATTTTCTGCAAGCCAACTGGTAGGAGTGACAAATCAAGAACGCATGTTTCTTTCCAGAATAACTTTGCTCGTTGAATTTTTCTAAATCGGTTAAAAGATCGAAGAAATCGTTCTCCCACTTCATGCCCTTACCTTCAAATGGGCTACCCGGACCGCCGCTTGAGATATAGATGTCATAGCTTAAATCTGGAATCTCGCCCTTTTGCCTCAGGTCGAAAACATCAAACCTGAGATCCAGATCATGCTCATATTTATAGCGCAATAAGATTTCCTGTATTCCCCGCATCCCCTGGTTTGCAGTTCCGTTATTCATGTCAATTACGGCTATTTTAACCCTTTTCCTATAGGCTATATCCACTATTTTGCTCCTATTAATGTTTGTGAAGTGATGTAATCAACCACCGCCTCAAAGTTACCCTTTTGTTCGTAAACTGCCAATTGCCTGTCAGCACCTGTTCCGTTTTCCAGTATTTTTAGCACGTAGTTGATCTCACGTCTGCAGCCCAATTCATCTACAACATCATCTATAAAGTCTAATAATTCCAAGATTAGATTGCGACAATTCACTTCCATCTCTTTACCGAAATCAATTAGGTTTCCATCAATTCCATAACGGGCGGCCCTCCATTTATTTTCATTTATTAGGGCTCTGGAATAACTAATGAATTTCATGTTTTGTAGTCTAAGCTTATAAAGCTTAGCACATAGGCATTGAAATAACGCGGTAAAGGCCATGGTCTCATCAATAAGCATCGGACAATCACAAATCCTAAATTCAATAGTCTCAAAGAAGGGATGCACACGTATGTCCCACCAGATTTTTTTAGCGTTATCAATACTGTTCGTCTTGATCAGCAGTTTGACGTAATTGTCATAATCTTCGATGCTATTGAAGATATCAGGAATGCCTGTTCTTGGAAATTTGTCAAATACTTTAGTCCGGAAAGATTTATAGCCTGTGTTTCTGTTTTCCCAGAATGGTGAATTAGTGGAAAGGGCAAATACGTGGGGCAAGAAATAACGAACCTGATTGGCAATATGTATTGCCAACTCCCTGGATTGGAATCCGACATGCACATGCAGGCCGAAAATTAGATTTGACCTGGCTGCTTCTTGCAGTTCGTTTACAATCTCGCTGTACCTTGGGTGTTCCGTGATTAGCTGTTTTTCCCAATGTGAAAATGGGTGGGTACCAGATGCTCCAATGCGTAGGCCCTGTTCTCCCGCAAGTTGAGACACGGTTAATCGCAGCTGTGAGATTTCCTCCCTGGCTTGATCGGTATTCTTACAAATTCCTGTGCCTACTTCCACTACAGCCTGGTGCATTTCTGCTTTAACCTGATCTTTATGGATCTTCTGCGCTGCCTCAACAATTTTTTGGTCATGTGAGGTCAACTCACGGGTAACAGGGTCAATCACCATGTATTCCTCTTCTATACCAAGCGTAAATTCGTTTTTCATAGTTGACCCTGGTTTATTTTTTAGGTTTAGTTGGAGCTTTTTCTGCAATTCCTGCTGCGGCTTTTACTTTTGGCTTTGCTTTATTTGTTGCGTTTGTGGTTGAGCTAGCGTTTAAGGGCAGTCCACTCGCAGAGGCTTTTACATAAGTTCCCCAGGTTAAGTTATCCTGTCCGTCAACCTGTGCCTTAGCGCGTTCAATAGCATATTGAGCAGTGGTTTCCACCACCCAGTCAAAGTTTGCTTGTCCAACGCTGGTCACCTCCGCATCTGGAGCAGGGTTACAGAAGTCAATGGCATATGGAATTCCATCCCTTACCGCGAACTCTACGGTATTAAAGTCGTACCCCAAATATTCGTTGAGCTTCAATACGTAATCATGAATGGTTTGTAGTAGCGCTTCGCTGGAAGGGGGGGAGTCCACTTGGTAACGCAAATGGAATGGGTTTCTTGGTTCATATTGCATAATTCGAACGTGCTTTCCACCAATGCAATAGCATCTGAAATATTCGGTGAATTCAATTTCTTCCTGCAGCATCATCACAGTACGTCTTGTCTGACTATGCTTGTCAAAGAAGTCTTCTTTATCATGTAGTTTATAAACCTCCTTCCAACCTCCGCCGTCAAACGGTTTCATGTAAGCAGGAAACCCCGTGTATTCAAAAATCTGCTCCCAGGCCATAGGAAAGGCTAGGTTGCTAAATGATTGATCAGAGGTATCATCTGGCATTTCGTAAGATGGGATTAATGCCGTTTTAGGGACTGGAACCCCTATTTTTACGGCCAGAGCATTGTTGAAAAATTTCTCGTCTGCACTCCACCAAAATGGGTTATTTATGACAGCGGTACCTGTGATTGCTGCATTTTTTAGTGCGGAACGATAGAAGGGTACATCTTGAGAAATCCTGTCAATGATAACGGCGTAATCCATCGCCTCTGCCTGGAGGATCTTGTCGATGCTGACAAACTCAGCACTAATATTTTTTTCTGCTATATCGTTAATGCGCTTTACAATTGCCTCGGGAAACGATCGTTCCCTGCCAAATAAGATTCCGATTTTCTTCATAATTGTATTTAATATTTAGTTCTAAATGTTTTAATGATGAAACCCTTATAAAAGTTTTATAATTGTGATAAGTAATCTGGTAGCATGGTGCGCCAAATGGGCCAGTCGTGGTCTGCATTGTGTCTGATGTCTAACCAATGATCTATTCCTTTCGCCTTCAGGATACCAGATAGCCTTTCATTGTCGGCCCTGCAGATGTCCCGATCGGACGTACCCAGTACAATCTTCATGTTCCATAAATCGGGGTTGCTGTCATTCACCAAATAATCCACTGGGTTATTAAAATAGACATCATCGTTGTAAAAACCGTCAAGCTGACTGCGCATGTCGAAAGCTCCACTCATACTAAACATATGACTCACTAGCCATGGATGTCTAAAAGCGAAATTAGCGGCGTGGTAGCCGCCGAAGCTACATCCGGCGGTAACTATTTTAGTATGACCTGTCTCGTGCTTTGCCAATGGAACTACTTCCTCTAGAATAGCCCTGTCGTAACAGATGTGGCTGCCAGCGCGCTGAGCAGGATGTGCGGCTTTATTGTACCAACTCTTTTCATCTATACTGTCGACGCAGTAGACCTTAATTTTTCCTTCCTCAATAAACCATTGGATGGAGTCGATCATCTTGAAATCCTTGTTCTGATAGTACCTCCCCATACTTGTAGGGAACAGGATTATCGGATAACCGCTATGCCCATAGATAAGGAGCTCGAAATTCCCGCTAAGGTTATGACTATACCATTTTTTATATTCTTCTTGCATGGCAATTCATTTAGGTGCATTAAGGTATGGAATTTCAGTGTTAAACAAAATTACAAGGGCTGAATAATTTGTATGGTTTAATGGTAGCTTTGCAACTCAAAAATAAGTGAGGGAGAACTAGTTGAAATATGAATGCCGATGTATTAATTCCACACATTGTTAAAACTGATCATACTTTAAATTCTGTCCATCTTAAAAGGACTGTTGAATTTGATGTGTTTTTGCCGTACAATCTTTTAGGCAACGAAGAGCTAAACTTGCTCCTACTAAATGATGGTCAGGATTCTGTGGAGTTAAAGGTTCAGGAAACCCTTTCTGATTTATACTCCAGAGGCATAGTAGGAGCAATATTGGTAGTGGCCATTAAAGCATCCGAAGAAAGGTTAGATGAATACGGGATTATTGGAAGGCCTGATTTCATTAATCGTGGCGCGAAGGCAGCAGCTTATAGTAATTTCGTTGCTAAGGAGTTATTTCCGATGTTAGCGAAAATAGTCAGCTTTCCAATAAAAGGAAGCCGTGCATTTGCTGGGTTTTCATTAGGAGGATTAAGTGCATTTGATATTGTCTGGAATAATGAAGCACTTTTCAATATTGTAGGGGTTATGTCTGGCTCTTTCTGGTGGCGAAAGAAAGACTTAAAATTTGGCTACACTGATTCTGATCGCATTATGCACGAGGTAATAAGAGAATCTCCTATCAAACCAAATATCAAATTCTGGCTAATGACAGGCACGGAAGATGAAAAAGCAGACCGCAATAAGAATGGCATTATAGATTCTATTGATGATACCATTGACATTATTAAAGAGTTGATAAGTAAGGGCTACCAGAGACCTAAGGACATTCGATACTATGAGATGGTAGGTGGTGAGCATAATGTGGCTACTTGGTCCAAAGCATTGCCTGCATTTCTAAAATGGGCTTTTCCTGCTAAGCATGCGTAGCCTCATCATCTAATGAATCTTTAAAATCTTCCGCATTCTCATCCGCTTGCATATTAGCTTCGCCTTCAGGTTCCATGTTGTTATCCAAGCGGTTGTTCCATTCATCAAGACCAGTTTTGTTCAATTTATCATTTTTTGGCACTTGACCGCTGTCGCTTTTTTTAATTGGTTCAGAGTTAATATTTTGATCGTTCATAGTTGTTTTGATGAATGCAGGTGCATGTTATGCTAATAACAAGTAATTATTAAGTTTGTTTCTAACTAAAAACTATCTCAATTCCTAAAATAACTTTACACAATTAATCGTGTATGGAAACCAATAAAACTGAGTCTGCGTACTAACACGTTGATATATCGATATTAAACATTATCTTTGCGCCAAAATTTACACGCATTTTATGCAAAAAATAAGAAACATAGCTATTATAGCACACGTTGACCACGGTAAGACAACGCTGGTTGATAAGATATTACACTCTTGTTCCATTTTTCGTGATAACGAGCAAACAGGTGATTTAATTCTTGACAATAATGATCTGGAGCGCGAACGTGGCATTACCATCGTTTCGAAAAACGTTTCTGTGCAGTACAAAGATATTAAGATCAATATTATTGATACTCCTGGTCACGCAGATTTTGGTGGTGAGGTTGAGCGCGTATTGAAAATGGCCGATGGTGTTTTATTATTGTGCGATGCTTTTGAAGGTGCAATGCCTCAAACACGTTTCGTTACGCAAAAAGCACTTGCATTAGGTTTGAAACCAATTGTGGTTGTTAATAAAGTTGACAAAGAAAACTGCCGCCCTGAAGAAGTTTACGAGCAAATCTTTGAATTGTTCTTCAACCTTGAGGCTACAGAAGATCAGTTAGACTTCCCTGTTATATACGGTTCATCTAAACAAGGATGGATGAGTACAGACTGGAAAGTTCCAACTACAGATATTTTCGCATTATTGGATGCAGTGGTTGCTAACATCCCCGCTCCACCAATGTTGGAAGGTACACTTCAAATGCAGATCACTTCGTTAGATTATTCTTCTTTCGTAGGTCGTATCGCAGTTGGTCGTGTTCACCGCGGTGTGATTAAAGAAAACCAACCGGTTACCTTGATCAAACGTGATGGTAAAATGGTTAAATCAAGGGTAAAGGAACTTTATATTTTTGAAGGTCTTGGTAAAGTCAGAACAACAGAAGTGAAATCTGGTGATATTTGCGCTGTTGTTGGTATCGATGGTTTCGATATCGGTGATACCATTGCTGACTTTGATGCTCCAGAACAATTGCCGGTTATCAAAATCGATGAGCCAACAATGAACATGTTGTTTACCATTAACAACTCACCATTCTTTGGTAAAGAAGGTAAATTTGTTACTTCTCAACGTATCAAAGAACGTTTGTATAAAGAGATGGAGAAAAACCTTGCGCTTAAAGTTGTAGAAACAGAATCTCCTGATGCATACCTTGTGTATGGACGGGGCATCCTCCATTTATCTGTATTGATCGAGACTATGCGTCGCGAAGGGTATGAGATTCAGGTTGGTCAGCCACAAGTTATCATCAAAGAAATTGATGGTAAGAAATGTGAGCCGGTTGAAACTTTAATCGTTGATGTACCTGGTGAGGTTGCTGGTAAAGTAATTGAATTGGTAACTCAGCGTAAAGGTGAGTTGTTGATTATGGAGCCAAAAGGTGACTTACAACACTTGGAATTTGAGATTCCTGCACGTGGTATCATTGGCTTAAGAAACAATGTGCTTACTGCAACAGGTGGTGAAGCAATTATGGCTCACCGTTTCAAAGCTTACGAACCTTGGAAAGGTACCATCCCTGGAAGATTGAATGGTGTATTGGTATCTATGGAAAAAGGTAGTACAACTGCTTACTCAATAGATAAATTGCAAGACAGAGGACGTTTCTTTGTTGATCCGGGTGTAGATGTTTACGAAGGTCAGATCATGGGTGAGCACATCCGAGATAATGATTTAGTGGTGAACATCGTTAAAGGTAAAGCGTTGACTAACATGCGTGCCTCAGGTACGGACGATAGTAACCGAATAGCGCCTGCAATCAAATTTTCATTAGAGGAAGCGATGGAGTATATCCAGGCTGATGAGTACATCGAAATCACTCCATTGAGCATGCGTTTACGCAAAATCTTCTTAACGGAAAACGAACGTAAAGTTAAAGGGAAACAATTCCAATAAAATAGCGCCCTCCTTTCGTTATGAAAGGCCGGACAATATAATATTTAGCCTGTAAGCGAAAGTTTACAGGCTTTTTTTTGTCTAAATTTGTAACAATTAATACATATATCATGGAATCATTAAAAGGAAAAAATGCGATAGTAACCGGTGCAGGCAAAGGGATTGGAAAGGCCATAGCTATTGCATTGGCTCAGGAAGGAGTTAATGTAGGATTGTTAGCCAGAACACTTTCTGATCTGGAAACGCTGGCCGAAGAACTTAAACACTACGGAGTGAAGACGTCCGTTGCTACGGTAGACATTGCAGATATTATCGCCGTTGACGCAGCGGTTTTAAAGGTAAAAAATGAACTGGGTACAATTGATATTTTAATTAATAACGCCGGTACGGCCAGCTTTGGGAAGTTTTTGGAACTGCAGACTGCAAGATGGGAGGAGATCGTTAAGATCAACTTGTTTGGCGCATATTATACTACGCGTGCAGTATTGTCTGAAATGATTGAGAAGCAGTCAGGCGACATCATCAATATTTCTTCCACAGCAGGTAAAAATGGCGCTGCGGTAACAAGCGCGTATAGTGCCTCTAAGTTTGCATTGATTGGGATGTCTGAATCTTTGATGCAGGAAGTCCGAAAGCACAATATTAGGGTAAGTACGTTACTGCCTAGCACTGTTGCAAGTGATATGGCTAAGGACTTGAAGTTGACCGACGGTAATCCTGAGCGGGTAATGCAGCCTGAAGATCTGGCTGAGTTCATTATCGCACAACTAAAATTGAATCGCAGGGTATTTGTAAAAGAAGCAGGTCTCTGGTCTACAAATCCTTAGAGCTGAGCATAAAAAAATGGGATCCTCCTACGAAGATCCCATTTTGATAGCAAATGGCTTAAAATACTAAGCATGCTGGCCATCATGTTTGCCCTCGGCAAATTCTTCAACGATCTTGTCATTGAAGGCTGGTAGATCTTTCGGGCTGCGGCTAGTCACCAAACCCTGATCTACGACGACTTCTTCATCGTACCATTCTGCACCTGCATTCTGCAAGTCTATTTTAATAGCCTTAGTAGAGGTCATTTTTCTTCCCGACACAACTTCTGCGGTAATTAACACCTGTGGGCCATGACATATGGCAGCGACTGGTTTGCCAGCTTCGAAGAATTTTTTGACAAACGCGATAGCTTCATCATTCTTTCTCAATGAATCGGGATTTAAAACTCCTCCTGGTATCAAAAGTCCGTGATAGTCCTCCGCTTTTGCTTCCGAAATGGTTTTGTCAACATCGACACCAATTGTCCATTCATTGTCGCCCTTCATGGCATTAATTTTTCCTAGCTTGGAGGATATAATATGCACTGTTGCACCTTCTTCTTTTAGTCTTTTAACCGGACTGGTCAATTCAGTTTCTTCGAAACCACTATCTGATAGCACAGCAATTGTGCGGTTACTTAATTGTCCCATAATGATGTTTTTTAACAATAATTTTTATCGGGTTTGATTAGCAAGACCTATTATAAATACATCCAGGGGAAAAGATTGTTTGTAAAGCCTTTAATTAGTCATTTGTTTTTCTGTATTTGACAAAATAAGTCAGTAGATTCAATGCGATGACCACATGGTTAATTAAATTAGGTATCAGACCGTAATACTTTTTGAAGATGCTAAAACGTTCTATTAAGCTGGCGAAATGTTTCTTTTTAGACATGCCGCCTACTAAATATTTAGCAACATAGATGTGTGTGTTTACAATACTGGAAGCTTTCTTTGCTGCCTTTATAACCCAGTCTATATCAGAGCTATATTTGTATTGCAAGTCATAGGGCTCTGTAATGGAGCGCTTGATGTAGACTGCCTGATGACCAACGCTCATCCCGTATTTGAAACTATGCCAGTTGAAGTTTTCAGGAGCGCAGTGCCTTCGTTGACCCAGGCTTTGCCATTGTTCGTTATACATTTCTGTTTCCCCGTAATAAATATCTGCAGATTCCGATGATTGAAACACATCTTCAACTGTTTCAGTGGAATAGATTTCATCGCCGGAGTTCATGAAAAGTACGTATTCTCCGGTGGCCAATGCAAGCCCTTTGTTCATCGCATGATAAATACCATGGTCAGGTTCTGAAATGAATTTGGCGAGTCGATTCTGAAATTTACGGATAACTTCCATTGTGCCATCTTTAGAATCGCCATCAATTAGGATGTATTCGATATTGGGGTAAGTTTGGTTGAGTACAGACAGCATCGTCCGTTCAATGTCTTTTACATTGTTGTAAACGATGGTTATGACACTTAATTTGGGTTGCATGAGGTGTCCCTAATATAGTTTTATTTCGGCATTAAATCTAGGAGGGACTGATACAAATCAAAATGCTTTTCTGCAATTACTGGTTCTGAGAAGTAATTAAGGATAGTTTTTCTGGCCTCTTTTTGAATATCTGCGGCATTTTCTTCGTGATACAACCATTCAATACCGGTAGCAAGGTCAACAGAAGATTCGTATTCTGCCAGGTATCCATTTTGAAGGTGTTTCACCATATCAGGAATCCCTCCGGTAGTAAAAGCGACTACTGGCGTAGCGCAGGAAAGACTTTCCATTACTGTATTCGGTAAGTTATCTTCAAGGGAAGGGGTAATAAAGACATCAGCGGCAGAGTAACATTTAGCCAGGTGATCATCGTTGCTGATGGTTCCCAAAAAGGTAGTTTTGAAAGGGAACTGAGGCATTTCTACATTTTCCTTGTTCCCAAAGATGACCAGTTCTATATTCTCTTTAATAATTCCTGGACGTGTAGAAAGATCATTTAAGGCATCGATAAGGTAAGTAGTACCTTTATGTTTGTCGTTTTTAGAGGGCATAAATCCACTCATCAAGACGAACTTATCCGGATTGATTTTCAATACCTTCTTGGCCTCGGATTTCACGTATGGTTTAAAAACATCGGTCTCAATTGTATTAGGGATCACGGTGACAGCTCTGAATCCCATTAAACTACTTAGTTTAACTGATTCCGCCATCCAGTTGCTTGGGGCTACAATGTGACAATTCAATTCTGAATAAGCTTTCTTTTTCCGCAGCCAGGTTCTATGAGAGAGATCACTCTTGCCACTGATCTTCAGTAAGGGGCAATTTCCACACTCTTTGTGGTAGTGCTCACAAGAATAGCGAACATGGCAGCCCCCGGTAAATGCGTTACTGTCATGGAACGTCCAGACGATGGGCTTTTCCAGCTCATCAAGTTCGGCAAGAAATTTTGGGGAAAGAAAGCCGTGATTAACCCAATGTAAGTGAATAATATCGGCGGATTGTACTTCCGGGTGGTCAACAATCGAGCGACCAAACCAGCTTAAAGAAAATGGTGTCTTCAAGGCTTTAACTACAGCCTTAGATAAGTATCGCTCCCCTAATATATTTGCTGCTGCTATTACCCTTTGTATTGGGCCCTTGCTGAATGTTCCAGTTAGTTTACTTTCTTTAAATTGAAAGTAAACCATAACAGAAGATTCTATTCCTATAGCATTTAATGCGCTGTTTAACCTCAAACAGGCCCGACCGGCTCCACCATTTCCTTCATATGTATTCAGGTGTACTATTTTCAATTTGATGATTGGGTCTAGTTGCTCTAATAACGGTTTTAAAGGTGAAAATTACATAAAGTTTTAACCTTTATTAAATTCTTGCGTATTTTCGTTCAAATATTTCAGCCAAGTCCTTTATGAAGAAAATATTTTGCGCTGTTGCCGTAGCCTTGACATTTACGGCCTATAACATGGTGGAACGGCTACCAGGTTATTCAATGACCAAAGACCAAAAGCTATAAACAATATACAAACTACATTGGGAAGGACTTCTGGGCTACTATCGATAAGAAGGGGAATGTATACTTTATTTCTGACGAAGCAAATGAAGAGTACAACTTATATACGTTCATAACTGGAAAAAGATCGAATTAACCAGCTTTGAACCGTCCATTAAGCGTCCTTTTGTTTCGGCATCAGGAAACAAATTGGTTTTTGAAAAGGATTATCAACTTTATCTATATGACGTCGCTTCAAAGAAATGTGAGGAGATCGCCATCAACATTTATAGAAATAACGTATTAGAGAAGAGTCAGGAGTTCGATGTTAAAGGCGCAATCAGCTCATTTGATCATTCACCAGATGGGAATAAACTGGTATTTATCTCTCATAGTGAAGTTTTTGTTAGTGATGCGGAAGGCAAGTATGTCCGCAAAATGGAACGTGAGTACACCTCTGGATCAGGATCAGAACGTGCTTTAGAAGTGAAATGACTGCTGCTGGGTTTAAGGAGTTAAAGCTGGGAAAAATTATTGGTACAGAGTCCTGTAGATGGATTATATTTACGTCGGCAAAAGGACTCGTTGATGGCTCTTCTAACCGTTTGCCTTCCTGGGGATGTTATACCTTAAATAGGCAGGATCTTGAAAAGGAAGGTGTGAAGCCAGATGTTTTCGTAAAGAATAACTTTTTGGACAGCTTATAGGGAAGGGACCCACAGATCGAACGCGCTGTATCAGAAATACTTAAAGAATTAAAGAACTAGAATGGAGAACCTGCTTACCGACAGAAAGTTTTGGGTAGATTATTGGGAAAGTAAAAAGGGGTTGTCGACCATCATTCCATCGAACTATTTGTTTTCTAACGAGCTTGCAAAAATTATAAAAGACATGGGGGTCCAATCTGCCATCGAATTGGGAGGTTTTCCGGGATATTATGCAGTATTCCTGAAAAAGTATTTCAAATTGGAGGTGACCCTGCTAGACTATTTTGTGCACGAACCGGTGACAAATGAACTGTTAGCAGCGAATGGGCTTAAACCATCTGATATAGAGATCGTAGAAACAGATCTCTTCAACTATACACCCAGGCAACAATTTGATCTTGTGTTATCTTGTGGATTAATAGAGCACTTTAAGGACACAGCAGATATCATTAATAGACACATTGCCTTCGTAAAACCTGGAGGAACCCTTTTCATTACGCTCCCTAATTTTAAAGCAGTAAATGGATGGTTTCAAAAGAAATACGATAAGGAAAACTACGATAAGCACAATATAGATTGCATGAATCCTCAATTTTTAGCAGCAATCTGTAAAGAGGCGGGTCTGGAGGTTATTCAATCTCGCTATTTCGGGCGGTTTAGTATATGGTTAGAAAATGAGCAACAAAAGTCAATGGTGACCAAGTTGCTAAAAAAGACCATCTGGATTGCAGGAAAGTTGTTAACTAAAGTTATTCCTTTTGATTCAAAGCAACTTTCGCCTTATCTAATCTTGGAAGCAAGGAAGCTAGATTAATTCAATTTTTCAGTAATAAAACGTTTTATTCGTTGCCATAAAGAACCTTTTCTTTTTCCTAGAAAAGCTTTTATCGCAAGATATGCTTCTTTATTTTCAGTCACATCATGAGGAAATTCAGTGATGCGTTTAGGATTGATAATAACATTGTAGATGTCATTAATCCCTGAATGTATTCCAGAACCGTCATGACCAATATTGTTTATGAGTGACTGAGATGGATTTAGCGTCAGCCCATCTCTAAGAAAAATTGAAGCATACCACCTGATTGCCCAGGAGTTGTTTTTACCTTTTTTGAAGTCCTGCATTTGTTTCCAGAAATTCATTGTATTCTCGATTGAAAAGGCATGTCTGTTTGCAGCATCAAACTGGGCCATTAGTTTTTCAATATCAGGTTCAAAATGATTCCATGCCCTTTCCCAGGTCGCCCAGCCCCAGCTGGTGGCAGCGCGGTAGAAAAATGTCTCAGGGAGATCTTCTCTCTTTAGGTTATACATGTAAGCACCTATGTGCATGATTTTCTCCACATTTCGGTAGCATTCCAGCGATTCATTAAAATAGGTCAGCGTGTAGGGTGAAGAGATTAGGTCATCTTCAAATACGATCACTTGCTTGTAATCTTTGACCAATTTTGTTACTCCAGCAATGATGGAATCGGCCAAACCCATATTCTCTTTTCGTTCAATGATCTCTACAGATTTAAATCCCTCAACTTTTTTGATCAGTTCCCGTATTTCTTCAACTTCTTTGAGGTCAGCTTCAGTTTTTGCTCCATCAGAAAAAATGAACAACCTACTCTCCGCAGCCAATTCGTTCTGCTGAAGGAACTTTAGCGTACGGCTGGTATGCTGTGGCCTGTTGTAAACAAATAAAGCAATAGGGGCAAAGGTTTGCATGTTAAAATATTTGCAAGTTTTGAGTGGAGGCTTCTGTAAGTACAGTGTAGGCATTTCCAAATTGTTCGGTCTTATTTTTGCCTAATAGCTTACCTAAGCTCTTTTTAATTTTGTATTCAAGTTCAATTTTCAGAACTTTAAGAAAAGTTTTCCGTCTCTTTAAAACACTAAAATCACAGAATTTAATTGTTTCTACAGGTGTTAATGATGTCTTATCTGCCTTAATAGAAAGTCCTTCGCTTTGCAGTAGAAATCTGATTAAGGTTGGTGTATACATATTGATGTGCCCGTAATCAAGAAAATGCTTCATCCTGCGGTCTACTGCGAAGCGGTAATCTAGGGGAACCTCAATGACAATATATTTGGCAACTCGTTTCAACTCACGAAGCAGTATCCTTTCATGTTCTACATGTTCCAGTACGTGCGCTAGGATAACTAAATCGAAACTGTTATCTCCATAGGGTATGGAGTAGCCATTAAAACTCTTCACTTCTGTGACTTTGGAAAGTTTCCGCTTCTCGATGATTGAAACACCACTTTCGGCGATTTCAAGTGCATACAGTTCATCGCCAAAGTTCCACTCGTTTAAGTAATGCAGAATACTTCCATCCCCAGCGCCAACTTCAAGTATTTTTCGGGGCTTAATGCCTTTACAGACTTCAATTATATTTCGTGCCTTAGATTTTGCACCAAGCATCCGCCATTCTACCTCGTTCCCTGTATAGAAATCATTGTAGGCATCAGCTATATTATCAGTTACAATCGCCATCTATCTTAATCGGTTTAAATATCCAAACAGTTATTTGGCTTGTAAAATATTGAGGTGTATTTAGAGATAATTACTCCAGGAGCAATGCCCGAAAAAGGAAGGTACTTAAACCCATGAGCTTTCAGAAAGACATGAGCTTCTGCGTATTCACTGCGCTCTGAGTCATCAAGTACAACTACACCATCTTCAGTCAAAGATTCAATCGCTTTCTTACAGCAGTTTACGCGGTCACGACCGTCTACGATAATGACATGAAACTTTTTTCCGGTAGGGCCTGCGCTTTTGCAGTAATCTCCACCTGGCACAAGATCGCACTGGATCATTTTCACATTTGGGAGGCTGATTTTTGAACTTCTCTCAAACCAGTCCTTATCGTGCTCTACTGAATATACAGACCCGGCAAGCTTGGCATAAAAGATGGTAGAGTTACCAGAACCGAACTCAAAAATATCCTGAGATTTAGTGATGCGATTTTTGATGAAATCAATAAACGAATAGGTTACCCAAGGTATTGCATTCCCATTCTCATCAATTGCAGACTTGGTTTCATAAGCGCCGAACCAACCCTTATCAGCCAAATATCCTTTAAAACCCAGTGAAAGTAATACTTTTAATTTTCCTGGTTGAAGCAGTGTTAGTCGTGATAGTTTATTTTTCACAATAATTATTCTTTAATGCCATCAATGATCAGGGAAGAATATCCCAAGGGCTCATTAAAGCGTTTGTCATATCTTTTGGAGCGAATCACGTGTCCGTCTTTGCTGTCCCATTCGTTGTAATGAAAAGTGCCTTGGTCGTCATAGTATTCCAGCAAATTAACTTTGAAACCAGCTTCCTTGAACACCTTCGAAAGCTTTTTGTAATCGTAAAGCAGCTTATGATCATGAGCGCCTTCGCCAAAGCCTAGTGGCTTTACCATATTGATGTATTCGGGATTAGGATGAAAGCCGTCGGGAACCGCGATTCTCACCGCACCACCTTTCTCTAAATAATTATAGCAGTTTTTAAGTGCTATAAGTGCATCTACGTAGCTGATGTGTTCAAAAACATGTTCGGCTAAAAAGCGACTTACCTTCTTATCACCAAATAAATGTTGAAAAGAAGCAGTTTCTAGTAGGTTTAAGCTGTCGATATTGGTAGGATGCCAGTTTTCATATTTAGTATTGTGTGCACCAATGATGATTTGAAGCTTATTTGGAGTATTTTTAATCTTAGACCTAAGCCTTACTTTAGCCAGAAAGTTGATTGGTGTGTAAATTAATGTTCTAATTGCCTTCTTTAAGGATTTCATGGCTTATTATTGGTTTTGCACCAAAGTTAAAAGAATACGTTTATCGTGTGGTGCCTCTGGTGGTTATTTTTTCAAATAAGTGTATTAGGAAAAGCGATTTAAGCATCAGTACCCCTTGCTTTCTAGTTTTAGGGACCAACAAGATATAAAATGTAGAAATAAAATATGCTATAAGCGTAGCAATGGAAGTGCCTATACCGCCGTATACTGGAATCAACCAGAGGTTTAGTAGGATATTTATTAATGCACCCATTGCTGTTCTTTGAAAAGAGATGTTAGTGTATCCTTCTGTGACTAAGTACTGCCCACTTGCGATCCCTAAAAAAACAAAGACACCTGACCAAATATGTATCGATAGCATTTGTCCTGCCCCCTCATATCGATTACCGTAGATGATGTGAATAATTTCTGAACCAAAGAAGCTTACGAAAATCGCTACAGGAAGGCTAATATAGACCAGAAGATCATACAGATTAATGAGGCGTTTGTTATATCGTTCGACGTCAGTTTTGCGAGCATTTATTATGGCAGGGAATACGGATGTTACTATAGCCATGGGAATAAAAAACCAAGCTTCGCTGAGCCCGGCCGCAGCACTATAGATCCCCACAGCAGTACTTCCTACGCTTTTTAGCATTACTGCATCAATTTTCATGTAAATTGTCACCATTGCCGCAGAGAACATGAGGGGGTAAGACTGCTTTAGTAACATTTTCGCCCTGTCAAAATTAAACGACCAGGTTCTAAGTTTAAATCCTTGGCGGTGATACATAAGCACCAGACCCGTGGCGAGGAAAGCGGCATCAAAAGTGATGACTGCTGCAAACCATATCAATGGGGCATTTAGCCAAACAAGCATGATTTTCATTACCGTAGATACGATTACTCCAATGTTCTGAACGTGAACAACATATTTTGATTGTACTTGTGATTGAAAATAGGAATCAATAATGTTGAAAGATTTAAAAACCCCAGGTACAGCATAAAAGAATACGATCCACGTCAATGGATTTCCGGGGTTTCTTGAGAAATGATGGAAGAGTAAATAGGCACCAATGCTTAATGGTAGCAGAACCAAATTGACTCCAATCCGCAACCATAGCGACGTACCTAGAATCTCATCTTTTTTAGAAGAATCATGAATGATTTCTCGAATGATGAAAGAATCAAGCCCTAAAGCTCCTATTGCTGCCACAATAGTTGTTAAGGCCGCTGCAAAATTCAGATCTCCAAATGATTTTGGCTTTAGGTAACGGGCTACGATAATGGTAATTAGTAGAGACATCACTTTACCAAACATTAGCCAACCAGTATTCTTAAAATACTTTTGGAATGCCTCTTCGTCAAAACCTTTTATCGCAGGAATTTTCATTGCTGCAAAGATGTAAATTTAATAGCTCTTCTCAATTCTCTGTAGTTGTTTCAAATGATGGTTTAAATGGATTGCAATGAACCTAAGCCAGTGATTGGGGTTGAGGTAGCCCATTTTAGGATGGGGAGCTTTGATGGATAGATCAGCTTTCTTTAGCTTAGGGTAAGCCGTCTGCAGTTGTTTTAAAAAGACCTCCATGAGCACTAGCATGTCGTCCTTTTCAACTTTTTTTACGCGTTCAGCAAGTGTTTTAGGAGCCGTAAATCTTTTACCCGGCGGCAACATGCCTAGAAAGAGGATGAGTTTGACTGCAAAGGCAGTTGGTTTACTCTTGCCACGGCCTTCAGCGCTCTCCGTAAGCTGGATCAGCGAAAGAATGCTTGCGTCAAATATGTGGTAGTAGACCTCGCTGTATGACCAACCGTGAATCGGAGGAGTTACTTGCCATTGAGCGTCATCAATTTTCTTAAGTTTTGCCTTGTATTTATCAACAATTTGTTGAATCCATCGGTAGTCGCTAATTGCTCCCATATGCTAAAAAACGAGGTTAAAAATGATGTAATAACTCTTCCAGTTGATGAATTTCCCATTCCACATCTTCTGGTTTTTCGGCTTTTAATGGGTTAAAGTAGATTGCTTTAATGCCAAAGTCTAACGCACCACGTACATCAGCCTCCAAACTGTCGCCAATCATGATAGATTCTTCCTTGCCGGCGCTTGCTTTCTCAAGCGCATATTCAAAAATCCGTTTGTCTGGCTTGTTCACACCCACGTCTTCGGAGATAATCACATTGCTGAAATAAGGGTTGAGGTTACAAACGGACATCTTCATTAACGTCGATTCCTTAAAACCATTGGATATAATATGTAACGTATATTTTTGTTGAAGATAGGTCAGGACCTTCTCTGAGCCAGCAAAAAGATTGGTTTTAGTAGGAGTAATGCGTACATAATCGTCCTCAAACTCTCGCGACACTCTTTCCGGATCAATGCCCAGCTCTAAAAAAGTTTTATTAAATCGCTCTGATCTCAGGGTCTCTTTGGTAATTTGACCCAAATGATATTGCCTCCATAATTCATGGTTGTTTTCCGTATATCGGGTAATGAATTCCTCCACGCTGCCGCAGCCCAGGCAGTCGAGCTCATGTAGCAGGTAAAGCTCATTCAACGTTTCCTGTGCGTTCTTGTCGAAATCCCATATGGTATGATCGAGGTCGAAGAAAATGTGTTTAATCATAGCTTAGTTCCA
This sequence comes from Pedobacter sp., assembly GCA_014377665.1. GTDB lineage: Bacteria > Bacteroidota > Bacteroidia > Sphingobacteriales > Sphingobacteriaceae > Pedobacter. The sequence goes on from JACMPF010000208.1 coordinate 33,992, forward strand.
TAGGCAAGGTCCCCAGCGTCACCTAACCCTGGCACAATATAAGCCTTACTTGTCATTTCTTCATCAATTGCACCAAACCAAAGTTTGGCCTTTGGTAAATTGGCCCGAACGTGTTTGATGCCTTCGGCACTTGCAATAGCTGAAACAATATGTAGTTCTTTAATTTGATATTGAGCGATAAGTTCTTTGCAGCACATAACCATGCTTAAGCCAGTCGCCAACATGGGATCCGCCATAATCACAATCCTATTGCTGAGGTCGGGGGTAGAGATGTATTCCAACTTTATCTCAAAACGACCACTCTTATGGTTGGCTCTATATGCGGCGATAAATGCAGCATCTGCTTTGTCAAAAACATTTAACAGTCCTTGGTGTAAGGGCAGCCCAGCTCGTAGGATAGTTGCTAAAACAGGTTGCTGGGTAAGCTTAAAAGATGCTGCTATTCCAAGAGGTGTTTGCGTTTCTGCTTCGGTATACTCCAGAACCTTGCTTATTTCATAGGCGAAAAATTCACCAAGTCTTTCCAGATTTCTACGAAAGCGCATGGTATCTTTTTGTATCGTTTCGTCCCGAAGTTCGGCAACAAAAGTATTTGCTATGGATGAAGTTTTACTGAGGTCGAATATCATACCTAAATATAAGTTTTACTGGCATAGGTTATGTAATATAATCTTGTTTTTTGCCTAAATTTGATACCTATGAAATTCAAAATTGTTTCAGACTATAAACCTACAGGAGATCAGCCTAACGCTATAAAACAGTTGGTGGAAGGTGTAAATGGAGAAGAACATTACCAGACACTGTTAGGCGTAACTGGTTCAGGGAAAACGTTTACGATAGCGAATGTAATCGAGCAAACGCAAAAGCCAACGTTAATTCTTAGTCATAATAAAACACTTGCTGCTCAACTCTATGGAGAGTTCAAGCAGTTCTTTCCTGAAAATGCAGTGAACTATTTTGTTTCTTACTATGATTACTATCAGCCTGAAGCTTTCATGCCCAGTACAAATACTTATATAGAGAAAGATTTAAGTATCAATGAGGAGATTGAAAAACTTAGGTTACGCACAACTTCGTCATTGATGTCTGGTCGGAGGGATGTAATTGTTGTTTCCTCCATTTCTTGCATCTACGGTATGGGAAACCCGGAAGACTTCTCCCGTTCGGTCTTTCGTTTCGCAGTTGGAACCCGAATTTCAAGAAACTCATTTTTGCATAGCCTTGTCGAAATACTTTATGCCCGCACAACCAATGATTTCAAACGGGGTACATTCCGTGTGAAGGGTGATACCGTAGATATCTTCCCTGCATACTTGGATAGCGCTTACCGCGTGTCTTTTTTTGGGGACGACGTGGAAGAGTTGAGCGAGATAGATCCTATTACTGGTAAGACACTGGAAAAACTGGAAGACATGGCTATTTATCCGGCCAATCTCTTCGTTACACCGAAAGATCGGTTTAATTCTTCCATCTGGGGCATCCAGGAAGAACTGGAAATCAGAAAGAATCAACTGATCGACGACCGACAATTACTGGAGGCAAAACGCCTGGAAGAACGTGTCAACTTCGATATCGAAATGATGAAAGAGCTTGGATACTGCTCCGGGATTGAAAACTATTCTAGATTTTTCGATGGCAGACAACCTGGAATGAGGCCTTTCTGTTTGTTAGACTATTTCCCTGACGATTACCTGATGGTGATCGATGAAAGCCATGTGACTGTTCCGCAAATACGTGCCATGTATGGGGGAGACAGATCCCGTAAGATGTCTTTAGTAGAATATGGTTTTAGATTACCCTCAGCGCTGGATAACCGACCGTTAAATTTCGAGGAGTTTGAGCGCCTCGCTCCGCAAACTATTTATTTAAGCGCTACTCCCGCCGACTATGAGTTACAAAAATCAGAAGGGATTGTTATTGAACAAGTAATCAGACCTACAGGGTTACTGGATCCTATAATTGAGGTAAAACCTGCGATCAATCAGGTCGATGACTTACTAGATGAGATAGACAAGACCATAAAGTTAGGAGACAGGGTGTTGGTCACTACGCTAACTAAGCGAATGGCAGAAGAGCTTACTAAATACATGGACAGGCTTAACATCAAGTGCCGGTATATTCACTCAGAAGTTAAAACGCTGGAGCGGGTAGAAATTTTACGGGGCTTGCGATTGGGTGAGTTTGACGTATTGATAGGTATTAACCTCCTACGTGAGGGTTTGGATTTACCTGAAGTATCCCTAGTTGCAATTCTGGATGCAGACAAGGAAGGTTTTCTTCGTTCAGAGCGATCCTTGATTCAAACCATTGGTCGTGCTGCCCGGAATGATAGGGGAAGGGTAATTATGTACGCCGACAGTATTACTGATTCTATGGCGAAAACTATGGATGAGACCAATCGAAGGAGAGAAAGGCAGATTAGCTATAATCTAGAGCACAGTATTACACCTAAAACTGTAGGTAAAAGCAGAGAGGCTATCATCGAGCAGACGTCTGTGCTGGACTTTTCTTCAGGAGAGAATAAACGTGCTAGGCCATATATAGAAGTCGATGAGGTAAGCATGGCAGCCGATCCGATTGTGCAGTACATGACCAAGCCTGAGATGCAGAAGTCTATTGACAAGACAAGAAAAGACATGGCCAAGGCAGCAAAGGACATGGACTTCCTGTTGGCAGCAAGGCTAAGAGATGAAATGTTTGCGATGGAGAAGGTCTTTGAAGAGCGCTTTAAATAAGATTTATTTGATTTCCTCGTAGTCTACAAAATCACCTAGCTTATCAGCATTGCCTTGTTTAGGCTGGGGAGGCATATATTCAATAGATATATCGCCTTCTTGGCGTTCATTAGCTTGGCGATTTTGTTGCTGTTGATGTTGTTGTGAAGCTTGTTGTTGTGCTTTGCTAAATAGGTTTTTCAAAACAACAGGGAAGATCAGACGCAGAATGAGTCTAATGATATAGATAACTAGGAAGGTAACTAATATAAATTTTAATAGTGCCATAATGATGACTTTACATTTAATACAAATATAGACGGCCTCAGATTTTTATTATTACAGATTTCAGGCTTTATTGCAGTTCAATTACATTGGAAACCCGACCAACTTGGCCATCTTCCAATCTAACTTTTATCCCTCGTGAATGAAAGGGTGCTGATGTTAGTAAGGTTTCAACCGTACCATGAGTGAGCTTTCCAGTTCTTTGGTCTTTCTTCAAAATGACCTCAACTTCAAGTCCTGGATAAATGTCTTTTCTGCTTTTTCCGTCCATACTGAACCCAAAATTACGGCTTTTTTATTAAATCATTTTTATCTAAGTTTGGGGCTATTTTACTTTTAAACAAACCTTAATGAACAACTGGTTAAAAGCGAATGGCACTCACCTGGCCATCATTGGATTTTTCATCGTTATCTGTTTCGTATATTTTAGTCCCGTTCTGCAAGGAAAAGCTCCAGCTCAAAGCGACGTGCTACAAGCAAAAGCAACAGCTAAAGAGATCATAGAGTATAAAGAGAAGGATGGTAAAGGGCCACTTTGGACCAACCAGATGTTTGGGGGGATGCCAGCTTATCAGATATGGGTGCAACATCCTTACAATGGCGCCACCTACGTTATAAACCTGATTACAGCTGTTTTTCCTGATCCGGTGGGCGTAGTTTTCCTTTATCTTTTAGGAGCTTACTTACTATTCTGTGTACTCAAAATAAATCCCTGGCTTGCTGCTGCGGGTGCTGTAGCTTTTGCATTTACTTCATATAATTTTATAATTATTGCTGCGGGACATAGCAACAAAGCATTTGCCATTGCTTTTTGTGCCCCTATTATCGCTGGGGTTATTCTGACCTTAAGAGGTAAACTTTGGATGGGTGCGAGTTTGACCGCACTATTTTTGGCGCTTGAAATAAGAGCCAATCACATACAGATGACCTATTACCTGATGATTGCCTTATTAATCTTCATAGGAATTGAAGTTTATCATGCTGTAAAGGAAAAGAGAACACAGCAATTCGGTAAAGCAATTGCCTTTCTCTTTGTTGCAATGCTATTGTCCTTCATGGTAAATGCAGGAAAGCTTTGGACTACTTATGAGTATGGAAAGGAATCCAATAGGGGAGCGTCCAATCTTACAACAGATGCTGCCGAAGCTCAAAATGGGCTATCCAAAGAGTATGCATATGGCTGGAGCCAGGGCGTTGGCGAGAGTTTTACATTCTTGATTCCCAATCTCTATGGTGGTGCAACGAGCATTGAAGCACTTGTTAACCCTGAGAGTCATACTTATAAAACTTTGCAAGGTATTACAGGTGGAGATCCGACTGGAGCCATTTCACAATTGGCTCAACAAATAGGGCTGCAGCAATATTGGGGTGAAAAACCCGGAACATCGGGGCCATATTATTTTGGTGCGATTGTATGCTTCTTATTTGTATTTGGCTTGCTTGTCGTTAGAAGTCGATTGAAATGGTGGATCTTTGGAACAACCATTCTATTCTTGCTTCTTTCTTTCGGAAAAAACTTCCCAATTGTATCTGATTTCTTTTTTGCCTACTTCCCAATGTACAACAAGTTTAGAGCCGTAGAGTCAATCCTTGCTATCGTTGGTTTGATGGTTCCACTTCTTGCATTTCTTGCAGTCAAAGAGACTCAGGATGGAGGTTTTGAACAAAAAGTTTTAGTAAAGAAGCTAACGATCGCTGCAGGAATAACTGGTGGCTTTGCTTTACTTGTCGCCCTTATGCCGACTGCACTTTTCAGCTTTCAAACTGTGAATCATCAGCAAATGCTTCAAGCATTGACGCAGATGCTGCAAAATAATGTCGGTGCAGCACAGAGCATTCTGGCTGCCTTGGTTTCGGATCGTGCAGATCTAGCCCGTGCCGATGCGTTGCGTACTTTGTTGTTTATCGCCATTGGGTATGGATTAGTTTGGGCAATGATCACCAAAAAAATGAACATGCAGTTCGCGGTAATCTTTTTAGGTCTTGCAGTACTTGTTGACATGTGGCAGGTAGATAGAAGGTACCTTAACAACAGCAACTTCTCCAGTAAAACAGATCTTACTAACCACTTTCAGCAGCGTGACGTTGATAATCTGATTCTGTCAGACAAAGATCCTAACTTCAGAGTTATGGACTTAAGCATTAACACTTTTCAAGATGCAAGCACCTCTCAATTTCACAAAACCATTGGAGGTTATCATGCTGCGAAATTGAAGCGCTACCAGGAGCTTATAGACAATCAGCTAACAAAAAGTGTTAATCAGGATGTTTTAGATATGTTAAATACTAAGTACATCATTTCGCAAAACCCACAAACCGGATCTTATAGCATGAACCGCAATAGTACAGCGGCAGGGAATGCATGGATCGTTCAAAGCGTTCAATTTGTTAAAAATGCGGATGAAGAAATGAAAGCGATCAGCAGTTTTGATCCAAAGAATGAAGCTATAATTGATGAAAGGTTTAAGTCTATGATCAATAGTAAAAATGTCGGCGCAGATCCAACCGCTTCTATCAAATTAGATAGTTACCATCCAGATCACCTGGAGTATTCGTACAGTGCACCTCGCGATGTGATAGCGGTCTTCTCTGAAATATATTATGATAAAGGTTGGAACATGTATGTAGATGGAGTTAAAAAGCCTTATTTCAGAGCCGATTATGTACTCCGCGCTGCACAGTTAGAGGCTGGAAATCATAAAGTAGAATTCAAGTTTGAACCGACTTCCTATTACCTGGGAGAGAAGATTTCACTTATTGGTTCAATTCTTTTATTAGCGGCACTAGGCTTCGCGATTTATTCAAACAGAAAAACAAAAATGGCTGTATAAATTGATAACACGCCTTTAACTTCTTTTTAATCTTTGTTTTGCAGTTTTGTAAATAAACTGTATCATATGGTTGAGCTGTTTTTCGTAATCTGTTTATTAGGACTTCTTGTTTTATTCTTCGGGCCCTTTGACTTGAAAGTTGAGGAAGACGATGTCTAAACGCGAAGTTGAAATAGTAGTCATATCAGACGTTCATCTGGGAACCTACGGATGCCACGCCAGAGAGCTGCTCAAGTATCTTAAAAGCGTTAAGCCCAAAATGATTGTCCTCAACGGGGATATTATTGATATTTGGCAGTTTAGTAAGAGGTATTGGCCAGAGACCCATATGAAAGTACTAAGGAAGCTTATGAAGTTTGTAGTGGAGGGTGTTCCCGTTCACTACCTGACAGGTAATCATGATGAGCTTTTAAGGAAGTTTGCTGACATTCATATGGGCGCTTTTCACCTTCAAAACAAACTTATTCTTGAACTTGATGGAAAAAAGGCATGGTTCTTTCATGGAGATATTTTCGATGTCACCATGCAGCATTCCAAATGGCTAGCCAAACTGGGTGCCGTGGGTTACGATACTTTAATTTTGATAAATAGTGTAGTTAACTGGTGCCTATCGTTACTCGGTCGGGAGAAAATGAGCTTCTCAAAAAAAATAAAGGCTAGGTTTAAGGATGCTGTAAAATTCATCAATAAGTTCGAGCACACAGCAGCAGAGCTTGCTGTGCAAAATGGTTATGATTTTGTAATTTGTGGACACATTCATCAGCCCGAAATGCGAAAAGTAACAACAGAAGAAGGGTCTGTAAGCTATTTAAATAGTGGGGATTGGGTAGAAAACCTCACGGCACTGGAATATCAGAATAAAGCCTGGAAAATCTTTAAATATGATGCCCGGGATTTTGAGCAAGATGAGGCTGAAGAAGGACAGTTGTCTGATGGAGAAGATCTTCATAGCAAGCTTGATATCAATACCCTACTTCAGAAAATCAAATTAGAAATTGTGTAAAGCATAAAATTTACAGATATTCGATCCGCATGAAAATTTTATATGCCATACAAGGTACTGGAAATGGTCACATCAGTCGCGCCCGGGAAATTGTTCCATTGCTTCAACAGTATGGGGATGTTGATCTTTTGATTAGTGGCACACAGGCAGATGTTAAGCTGAGCCAGGATGTGCGCTACCAGCTTCACGGATTCAGCTTCGTCTTTGGTAAAAAAGGGGGAGTTAATCATTATGAGACTTGGAAATCAATGAATCTGCCCCGATTTGTAAAGGATATGAGGGCCCTGCCTCTTAAGTCCTACAATTTAATTTTAAACGACTTCGAGCCAGTTACAGCCTGGGCCTGTAAAACGCAGAAAATAGAAAGCGTTGGTTTAAGCCACCAGGCTTCTTTTCAATCGGCCAAGGTTCCAAAGCCAAAGAGTATTGACTGGGCACAATTGGTAATGAAATATTATGCTCCGGCAAGTCATTATGTCGGGTTCCATTTCGACAATTATGATGATTTCATTCACACTCCGGTTATTCGCCGTGAAATAAGAGAAATGTTGCTAACTAATCTCGGCCACTATACTGTTTACTTACCTGCAGTTGATGACAAGCATCTTGTTCCTATCCTAAATGAAATCTCCAACGTTAGTTGGCAAATTTTCTCCAAGCATTGTGAAGCCGATTACGAGACTGGTAATGTAAAAGTTTGTCGCATCAATAATGAATTGTTTAACAAAAGCCTTGCCTCGTCTGAAGGGCTTTTTACAGGTGGGGGTTTTGAGGGTCCTGCTGAGGCGTTGCATATGGGTAAAAAGTTACTGGTTGCACCCATGAGGTTTCAGTATGAGCAACAGTGCAATGCCTACGCTTTGAAACAATTCGGTCTCCCTGTGATCTGGGGTAGCAACAGAAATTGGGAGCCTATTATCAGAACTTGGGTGAATAATCCACAAGAGCATAAGTTTCATTTTCCTGATGAAACAGCTGCCGTAATTGATCGTGTAGTAAATAAGTTTGCCAGATAATTTGCTTTACTTTGCCTTTCATAAAATGGCATGATCAATCAATTCAGAAGTTTAAATCCTGTAAACCTACTTCTCCTATTTGCGTTTACATTTTTTATGCGCATGGCGATTTTTTCAGATCTCCCTGCTGATCTTCAATTTGAGCTACTGGAGTCTTACGCAAAATTCCTCATTGCAATTCCTTTTAAAAACTTCTCCCCAACAGGCAATGTTCTCCTTGCAGGGCTAATCGTATTCTTCCAGGCGATTCTGTTCAACAGAGTCATCAATAATCATACTTTATTAAGTAAACCGGGCTATCTTCCAGCATTACTTTACGTGACTGCAGCAAGCCTTTTTATGCCATTCCTTATTTTAAGTCCAACACTAATCTGTAATTTTCTTTTAATCTGGTTAACGGATAAGTTTCTAAAGATCGGGAAGTCGGCCAACGCAGCAATGATTATGTTTGATGCGGGGATGATCATTGCAATTGGCACTTTGATTTACTTCCCCTTTATAGTAATGCTAATCATGCTTTGGCTAACCCTTCTCTTATACAGGTCTTTTAACTGGAGAGAGTGGATTTCAGGTTTAGTTGGCTTTCTGACTATTTTTTTTTTCGTTGGGGTTTATTATTACTGGAATGACAGCCTATCCCAATTCTATAAAATCTGGCTCCCATTAGGCAACAAATTTCCCTCTGCATTTAAGATCAATTACAATGACTACCTCGTGCTAGTGCCGGTTATCCTGATGATGGTTTTGGCTTCGCTTCAGCTGCGGGAAAACTTCTTCAGGAGCTTTATTAGTACAAGAAAAGCTTTCCAGATGCTTTTTTTTATGTTTATTATCAGCGTCTTAAGTTTTTACACAAAGTCAGATTTTAGGATTTATCATTTCCTGATGTGTGTCCCGCCGGGAGCAGTATTGTTGGCCTATTATTTTTCGAATGCACGTAAGCGATGGTTTTATGAAAGTCTGTTTCTAATACTTGTATTTGCTATCCAGTATTTTTTGTTTGTTTAACTCTTTTTAACAATTCACAGCCTCGAAACTAGTTAAAGATTAATAGCTTTGTGATCATGAACTTAGCAGTTTTGAATGCATAACCTGGTAATAGATATTGGTAATACAAATCATAAACTGGCTATTTTTAAAGGCAGAGATTTGGTTCATTATCAGTCTACAAAGCAAATTACTGCTGTTGTTATAAAGGATTTGATATCGCAGTATGGAGTTACTGCATCGACCATCTCAAGCGTCGGGAAAGAGCATCAGGCGGAAGTAGAGTTACTAAAACTGGAGACAAAATTTTACCCCTTTTCTACGATTTTCGAGCTCGGCGTAAAGAATTTTTACGGCACGCCTCAAACACTTGGTTTGGATCGTTGGGCAAAAGTTGTTGCTGCGAATCACCAATACGCAGGGACGCCTTGTTTTATAATTGACGCAGGGACTTGTATTACTTATGATCTGCTCAACTGTGATTCCGCGTATTTCGGAGGGAGTATAAGTCCAGGTATTGGGATGAGATTTGCTGCCTTAAATCACTATACCAAACGATTGCCATTACTGGAGTGGAATACAAATGAAGCAAATATTCCTGTTGGTGTTGATACCGCAACTGGAATAAGAAATGGTGTTTTACAAGGGGTTGTTAGTGAAGTAGAAGGCAATATCGCTCTTCAAGACAAAATAAATAAAGGATTAAATGTACTATTAACAGGCGGCGATGCGACATTTTTGTTAGAGCAATTAAAAAACAGCATCTTTGCGCCTCAAATTATACACGATCCATACTTAGTATTAAAAGGATTAAATGAAGTCATTGCATTTGAATATGTACAAAAAAATTAATTATATAGCAACAGTATTGTTTTTGCTTACCAGTATTTCTCTTAGTGCCCAGGTAACTACTCAATCTCCATACTCCGGATATGGTTTAGGAAATTTCAAAGGATCACTACTTCCTCAGTTCAGAGCAATGGGCGGAATCTCAACTGGTGTATTCAGACCTGGAATAGATAACACTATAAATATTCAGAACCCGGCAACGTTTTCCGGAATAAACTTTACAACAGTTGATATCGCTGTAACAGGAGGTTTTACGCAATTGAAGCAAGGTGCTGCAAAAGAGAAAAGCTTCAACTCCACACTCAGTCATGTGGCTGTCGCTTTTCCTATTCTAAAAAATAAAACCGGACTTAGTTTCGGGATACTCCCATATTCAGAACTAGGTTATAAATTTACTAGCAAGCAAAATATTGATACCAATAGTGTGAATTATCCACACTCGGGAGAAGGGGGACTTACTAAAGCATACATCGGATTAGGACAGCAAATAGGAGATCATTTCAGAATTGGTGGAAATGTCGAATACCTATTCGGTAACTTGTTGGAAACGGTGTCTACAGAAATAAATACATTTCCAACTGTCAATTCGAGGGTTCAAAACAAAAATAGTATAAGTGGAATTAGTTTCTCCTACGGTGCTCAATATGAAATTCAATTAACCACCAAAAGCAGGATTACGCTAGGTTACTCAGGATCTTCTTCTTCTACTATAAATTCTAAAAGAGCTTTCGTAGTTACACAATACCTGAAAAGCGCAATAGGTGTGGATGAGGCAGCCTTCGATACCGTTGCTTTTATCGAAAATAATTCAGCCAAGCTTAAACTTCCATTGATTCATAATTTTGGAGTTTCAATTCAAAAGGATAACGTCTGGATGGTTGGTGCCGACTTCAGAACCGGGAAATGGTCAAACTACAGTCTTGAAGGAGCCACACCAAATCAGCAAAACTTGCAGGATAGTTGGGGTGCTTCTCTTGGTGGCCAGATAACGCCAGATTTCACTTCTGTTGGTAGTTATTTTAAAAGGGTTGATTACCGCTTCGGGCTAAGCTATGATAAAACATACATTAAACTTGCCAGCGGGGACGACGTAAAGAAGATGGGAATTTCATTTGGTTTAGGTTTGCCATTAGCGCCAAACATTGCGAGAACTTCATTTTATAAAATGAATGTTACTGCGGAGCTCGGTAAAATGGGCACCATTAACAATGGTAACGTTCAGGAAAATTATATTAAGTTACACCTTGGCTTCACATTGAACGATAGCTGGTTTAGGAGATACAAGTTAAATTAATGAAAACTAGAAGTATAATATATTCTCTTATTATACTGTGCTTTCTACAAGTGTCGCTTTCCTCTTGCGGGGAAGACGATTTAAAAACTGCAGCTAAACTCAAGGGGCAGGTTAGCATGAGTTCAGATACCACCAGAGGTGTGGATATTACTTATAGTGATTCTGCTAAGGTAAAGGCACAAGGTTTTGCTCCGGTGCTTGTGAAGGTTGTCCCTGCAAATGGAGGAAGCTTTCAGGAGATGCCCAAGGGAATTAAGATAAACTTCCTCGATCCATTGGCCAATGTCAAGGGATCAATCACCTCTGATTATGCCATTATGAAGGATTTGGAAAAGACTGCAACCTTCCTGAGAAATGTTGTTGTGATTAACGAAAAACTTACTTACAATACTGAAGAATTGGTCTGGGACCAGACGAAGAAATTATTCACCTCTCCAAAAGGGGTAATCACTAAACCAGACGGCACTGTTTTATCTGCGGTTAACTTTACTGCGACGGAAGATTTTTCAACTGTCACCTGGGAGAATGGGACTGGAGAGGTCTATGTTCCTGATAATTACGGTCAGTAATTATGTTGTGTAATATATTTTCTTTTTTTATCAAAAGTTGTATCTTGCGCCCTCTTAAAAAAAATTTATAAATAAGAATATTATGGGGTTAATGACATTTTTGCGCAATCGTGCAGGCTACATTATAATTGGAGCCATCGGTTTTGCAATTGTTGCGTTTTTGGTTGGTGATGCGATTAGCGCTGGTAAGCCTTTTTGGGCTGCCTCTCAAAAAGTGGTTGGAACGATTGATGGTGAAGATATAAGTATAGACGAATTTGGCCCGAAAGTAGAGCAGAGTTTAGCTCAATTTAAACAACAATACGGTGGATCTGGAAATTCCCAGATGCAGGCAATGGCAGTCGACAATGTTTGGCAGGGAGAAGTGGCGAACGTGTTGTTAGGAAAAGAATATGCAAAGTTAGGGATTACTGTTTCTTCAGATGAAATGTCTGATCTAATTCAGGGAGTAAATCCAAGCCCACTTATTGTTCAGTATTTCGGTAATCCACAAACAGGACAAGTTGACCGGGCTCAAGTATTGAACACCTTCAAAAAAGGCATGAAAGATCCTAAAGTTAGACCACAAATATTAGCCCTTGAAGCGGAAATTGAAAGACAAGCGCTTCAGCAGAAATATGCCAAACTAATTAATAATTCTGTTTATGTCTCTACATTAGAAGCTAATGACGAGTATTTGAACCGCAATAGGATCGCTAACTTTAAGTATGTAACTCTTGATTATGCTTCTATACCAGACGGAAGTGTAAAACTTACGGATGCAGACTATTCTGAGTATTACGACAACAATAAAAAACGTTTTGAAAACCCAACTGAAACTCGCTCTTTGGAATACGTTTCTTTTAGTGTAAATCCTACTAAAGAGGATAGTGCGGCTGTTAAAACTCAAGTTAATAAGCTTGCTGCCGATTTTAAGTCAGCGGCAAACGACTCACTTTTTTCAGCAGTAAACTCAGATGTCAAAATTCCCTATAACTACATAACGAAAGGTAAGCTTGATCCTGCAGTTGATTCCGTAGTATTCAGTTTGCCCGCAGGTTCCTTCTACGGACCTATGTTGTCGGGTAACTCTTATAAGCTTGTCAAAGTTGTGGACACACGTTTTTCTCCAGATTCTGTTAAAGCAAGTCACATTTTATTGAATCCAGCTCAGTTAGGTGGTGTTGATAAAGCTATTAAAATGGCAGATTCCCTAAAAATGCTTATCCAAAATGGTGCAAGTTTAGCTTCCCTCGCTTTACAGTACAGTGTTGACGGTTCTAAAGATAAAGGTGGTAACGTTGGTACATTCGCTCGCGGCCAAATGGTTCCGGAATTTGAGAACGCTGCATTCAATGGAGCTGTCGGAGATTTAAAAGTGGTAACTAGTCAGTTCGGTGTTCATTTGTTGAAAATTGAGAAGCAAATTGGAAATTCTAAAGTGGTGAAACTTGCTTACATAGAAAAAAATCTAATGTCGAGTACCAAAACTAAGGATGCTGCCTATAAAAAAGCTAGTACTTTCTTGAACGAGGTTAAGGATGGTAATTTTGCAGTAGTCGCTCAAAGGAGCGGATATACGGTAGGTATTGCAGATAAAGTTGGCCCATCACAAGGTTATGCGGCTGGCCTTGATAATCCACGTCAGTTAATCCGTGATTCTTATGATGCTGATAAGGGTGAAGTGTTAGACCAGGTATATCAGATGGACAACGCTTTTGTGGTTGCTCGTTTGACAGACATTAAACCTAAAGGTACTTCGCCATTAGAAGCAGTTAAAAAAGATATTGAACCGATGGTTCGCATTGCTGTCAAAGGGAAAATACTTAAGGAAAAAATGGACAAGGCACTTTCAGGCGCTGGCAATATTAATCAGGTCGGTCAGAAATTAGGAAAGCCTGTTATGCCAATTCAGAATATGGTTCTTGCCAACCCCGTAATCCCTGGAGCAGCACAGGAAAATAAACTAGTTGGAACTGTTTTCGGTTCTCAACCAGGAAAAGTATCTAAAGCCATCGTTGGTGAAGCTGGCGTTTATTCATTTGTGGTGGATGGATTTATAAATCCTGCGCCATTAGCGAACACCTACAAGCAAAAAGAAGCGATGATGCAATTAATAGCTCAACGTTCTTTGGGGTCCGCATTCCAGGCCTTGCAAGATAAAAGCGAGATAAAAGACAATAGGGTGAAATTCTATTAATCTTATTTTACGTAATTTTGTAGCCGGAAGCAGTTTGCTTCCGGCTTTTTTTATTATTATAAGACTTATGGAAATTCAGGAGAACTTCGTAAACAAAGTAGCAGCAAGTGGGTTAGTTACGCTTAATCTCGAAGAGTATTTTCACCAGGGAGAGCGTATCGTATATGATATTAAGGACAATCTTTTTCATGGTCTTATGCTAAGGGAAAAAGATTTTAGGGAATTTATAAAATTACATGACTGGTCTGTTTATGCGGATAAAAACATCGCTATAATATGTAGTGCTGACGCTATTGTCCCAACCTGGGCCTATATGCTGTTAGCCAGTAAAATGAAGCCATACGCCAATGAGGTAATATTTGGAAGTCTTCAGACTCTTGAAGCAACGTTATTCGTTCGTGCGCTTTCAAAAATTGATGTTAATTCATTTGCTAGTGAACGAGTGGTCATCAAAGGATGTGCGGATATTGAAGTTCCCATTGCTGCATACGTAGAAATTACAAACTTGCTAACTCCCGTTGTAAAGAGCATCATGTATGGAGAGCCATGCTCCACAGTACCAATCTATAAGCGTAAAGATTAGTTTGGATTGTTTTTTGTTTGGCAAGGGTATGAGAAAATTTTTGTTGTTGATTTTCACCGCATTTGTAAGCTTTAATTCTTATGCCCAGGAGCTTCCGTTTGTTAAAGAACCGGTGTTTCAATCCGGTGAGGTGCTACAGTATAAGCTTAAATATGGCTTTATTACTGCAGCGGAAGGTACGCTGAAGGTATTGGAAGGAGATCTTAAGTTCGAGGGACAACCTACATACCGACTTAGCGTTGATGGGGTAACTTCAGGTACTTTTGATGTGTTTTATAAAATAAGAGACCATTATGATTCCTATATTGACAAGAAGGAGCTTAAACCTTATTTTTATCAAGAGAATATAAGAGAAGGTAGCTACAGGAGACAAGATAAGGCAAGGTTTAACCAAGACGCTAAAAAGGTGATAGCCAATAAAGGCACATTTAATACCCCAACTACTCAAACATTTGATTTGGTTTCGTCCTATTACTTTGCTAGAAGTCTAGACATCTCCAAAATGAAAACGGGGGATTTTGTTAAATTACATTACTTTTTAGGAGATGAAGTGAGCCAGCTGGAGATTCAGTATGTTGGTAAGGAAGTAATTAAAACAAAGCTTGGAAAGATTCGGTGCTTAAAGTTCAGCCCCTCTATTAAGCCTGGTAGAATCTTTAGAAAAGACAGTCGTCTGTATCTTTGGATTACCGATGATGGGAATCGTGTACCTGTAAAGGCGGAAGTAGAAATTCTCGTGGGGTCTGTGGTGATGGAGATAAAGTCCGCTGAGGGATTAAAATATCCTTTGACCTTAATTAAATAGAAATGATAGAAGTACAAAATACATTAATACATGAAGATATTATTACAGAGAACTTTGTGTGTAACCTGAATAAATGTAAGGGTATCTGCTGCGTAGAAGGTGATGCAGGAGCTCCACTTGAAGTAGCAGAGACAGCCATTCTTAAAGAGATCTACCCAAAGATCAAACATCTTCTAGAACCCAAGGGTATCAAGGCTATAGAGGAGCAGGGGACTTCAGTAGTTGACTCAGATGGCGACTTGACCACCCCCTGTGTAGATGGTAATAGAGAATGTGCTTATGTCACTTTTGAGAATGGCATCACCAAATGCGGAATTGAAAAAGCTTATGAACAAGGAATAGTGGATTGGCAAAAGCCGATCTCCTGCCATCTTTATCCGATTAGAGTAACGCAATACCCAGAATTTGAAGTGCTTAATTATGATAGGTGGCACATTTGTCATGATGCCTGCACGTTTGGAAGAGAATTGAAGGTGCCGGTTTACCAGTTTTTGAAGGGCCCTCTGATTAGAAAGTATGGCGCAGAGTGGTATGCTGAATTGGAAGAAAGCGTAAAGCCGTAAATTGTAGTATTCCGTTTGCCAAAATTGCTTATTGTTTTGACAATTTTCAGAAATAACGAACCCCTGAATTCGCTTTCCTTTGATATACACCAAATTTAGGCCTATTTATGAATCTGAGATGCATTATACTTTTAGGGCTGGTATTTTTTAACTCCATAGCTTTTTGTCAGCACGATCCAAAAGCGCTAAAAGTTTGGCAAGACCAGAAATATTCCATGTTTATTCATTTTGGAATCTACTCAGTATTGGGCGGCGTTTGGGATGGGAAACCGGCAACAAGAAATGTAAGTGAACAAATTCAGGCGCATGCAGGTATTTACACGGATGAATATGCGAAAATTGCCAAGCGCTTCAACCCTAAAAGCTGGAATGCGGATTCTATAGTTAACCTTGCAAAAAAAGCAGGCATGAGGTCTATCGTAATTACCTCAAAGCACCATGACGGGTTTTGCATGTTCAAGACCAATACAACAGACTTCAACGTTGTGGATGCGAGTCCGTATAAAAGAGACATTATCAAAGAACTATCTGAAGCGTGTAAGCGTGGTGGGCTGAGGTTCGGTTTATACTTTTCGTTAATTGATTGGCACTTCCCTCAGGCATCACCGATCTCTAGCAGCAATTCGGATTACATTACGCCGGAGCATGTAGAATACAATAAGAAACAAATCACGGAGTTATTGAGCAATTACGGATCTATTTCGGAGTTGTGGTTCGATATGGGATCTCAAAGCGCGAAGGAAAGTAAAGAACTTGCTGATCTCGTTCATAAGTTGCAGCCAGATTGTATGATTGGCAGTCGCATTGGAAATGACATGGGAGACTTCACAGTTATGGGAGACAATCAGGAGCCTGATTATGTGATTGGTGTACCATGGCAATCCCCAGCTTCATTTTTCGATGAAACATGGGGGTATCGTTCTTTTCAGAAAAGAGGTAAAGCAGAAGATAAAGTAAAGGAAAAATTAACCAGCCTGATTAGGGTGGCGAGCAGAGGAGGTAACTTCCTGTTGAATATCGGTCCCAAGGGCGATGGTTCGGTAGTAGAGTTCGAGAAGAATGTATTGCTAA
The DNA here is from genome assembly GCA_014377665.1 of Pedobacter sp. Taxonomy (GTDB): domain Bacteria; phylum Bacteroidota; class Bacteroidia; order Sphingobacteriales; family Sphingobacteriaceae; genus Pedobacter. The sequence continues at coordinate 50,741 of JACMPF010000208.1, forward strand.
CGATCGGCCAATGGTTAACAAAAAATCAGGAAGCGATCTATGGCACTAACCCTGACCCTTTCCATGTTGCCTTCAAATGGGGAAGCTTAACCAGCAGAACGAACAAAATTTACCTGCATTTATTACATCAGCCAGAAAGCGGACAAGTGATTTTACCCGGGCTAACAGGTAAAATTAAATCTGCTTATGTACTTGGAGAAAACAAGAAGGTTAAATTCTCACAAACAACAGTTGGTGTTAAAGTTTTAGTGCCAACCGGGTTGGATCTAGCTAAGGAATTTAAAGTAATCGTACTGGAATTTGCAAACGGCTTCCAGGTGCCACCAGCTAACGTCATAGTTAAAGACAATACCGTGCTAAAACTAAGCGGCCACAATTCTTTTAAGCACTACAGCAATTCGGGTATTGATTATAGTAACAGGTATCAAAGTATAGTAAAAGAATCCTGGAACATTAATCCAGTGCAAAGCGGCGTGCTAAGCCCTACCATCTACTATACGAATGAAGAAAAAGGTAAGGCACTTGATGTTGAAATCGGAGGAAAAACAACAGTAATAAACTTAACCGGAGGCGACGAAGAGAAACTCAACAATGATCCATCAACTATAAGCTTTGGTCCGCTTTACCAGTCCGGGTTTTTTTACTCTGGTCCGGGCGGCGTTCATGGGAATCTTGCAGAAGTTTCGATCGACAAACCATGGCCTAATACAAAATCTCCTGCTTGGGAAAAGAAAGCAAACTGGAAAAACAATGGTATTTATGAATTGCCGGCAGAGTTGAATTCAGCTACTTACCTGCTCCAGGAAATCACTTCAGGTACAGACCAGCCCTACCTAATTGGTGTGACAAGTGGTGATGCTGTTACCGTTTCGTTGAACGGGGTAGTATTAGCAGAACACAATAATCCTTTCAAAGAGAAATCCCTGAAAGATGTGATCTTACTCCCTTTAAAACAAGGTGTCAATAAATTAATGGTGAAATACTACAATGGTTTTCAAAAAACTACGGTATTAAGTATTGACAATAATATTGATCAGGTATATTTCAAGAAAGCACTAAAAGCATTAACTATTCAAAAAGGTAATTATTACGGCTTCAGCTGGCAGTTACACAAACCATATTCTCCGCATACCACCATGGGCGTGTATAATGCCTGGATGGAGTTAACCACGACAACCAAATAAGCCATGACTAAAAAGAATTACCTGTTCCCTTTCATAATGATCACCTCGCTGTTTTTCATGTGGGGATTTGTCCACAATTTAGACCCTATTTTGATTCCGCATTTGAAGCGGTCATTCAGCTTAACTACTTTGCAAGCTTCACTAGTGGACTCTGCGGTATTCATTGCCTATTTTGTAATGGCCTTACCTGCTGGGATCATCATGAGGAAATACGGATATAAAGCCGGGATTATCATTGGTCTTGTTTTGTTTGCTGTTGGATCTTTTTTGTTTATCCCTGCCGCAAATACACAGCTTTATGAGTTCTTTTTAGGCGCGTTATTTATCATAGCCTGTGGTCTTACTATTTTGGAGACCGCAGCCAATCCATACGCGTCGTTATTAGGCCCACCTGAGACCTCCACATTTAGACTAAACTTCGCACAGTCTTTCAATGGTTTGGCAGCAACGCTGGCTCCCATTATTGGCGGACAAATTATATTGGTAGAAGGAATCTCGGATGAACAACTCAGTACGATGTCTGCCTCTGCTCAGCAACTGGCATTGGCTTCAGAAGCCTCTTCTGTTAAAACTCCTTACCTTATTTTGGGATTAATCATTTTGGTGATTACTGTGATTTTCGCCTTAATTAAATTGCCTGAAATTGTAGAAGAAGAAAGTGCCGTTGAAAGGGAATTATCTGTTAATCCGTTCGTGAGGGCTTTCAAACACACGCACCTAAACTGGGCCATTGTTGCTCAATTCTTTTATGTTGGGGCACAAGTTTGCGTGTTTAGCTTGTTTATCCTTTATGCAGAAAAAGTTGCAGGAATGGATGGGCAAACCGCAAAGTGGTATGCTGGTTTCGGTGTAGGTCTTGCCTTTATGATTGGACGTTTCGTCGGTACTTTCCTGATGAAATTTTACAAACCATCAAACCTATTGGCGATCTACTCTATTATATGTGTGCTGCTTTGCCTGGTAGCGATGACCGTCTCTGGAATGCTGGCGGTTTACACGGTCATTGGAATTGCCTTCTTCATGTCCATCATGTTTCCAACTATATTTTCATTGGGAATTAAAGACCTTGGGTCGGATACAAAATTTGGGAGTAGCCTCATCATCATGTCGATAGTTGGTGGTGCAGTGCTGCCGCCGATTATGGGGTATATAGCCGACCAGTCTGATATACAAGTCGGTTATATCGTACCATTGTTGTGTTTTGCGGTTGTGTTCTTATTTGGACTTCGTGGACATAGAATATCAAAAAAAGTTTAAATTAGTTGACGATGAAAAGATATTGTTTGGCGCTTGACCTGGTTAACGACACTGCGCTAATTGAGGGCTATGAAGAAATGCATGCCGCAGTTTGGCCAGAAATCCAGGATAGCATTACTTCTGCAGGCGTAGACCTGATGGAAATTTACCGTTTTGGAACCCGGCTCTTTATGATCATGGAAGTTAATGACACCTTTTCTTTTGAAAGGAAGTCTGCCATGGACGAGGCGAACGAAAAAGTACAGCAATGGGAGGAATTGATGTGGAAATACCAGCAAGCAGTACCTGGTTCCCAACCCGGAGAGAAATGGGTGCTTATGAATAAGATATTTGAATTAACGACCTGATGTCAGATAATATAAGAAAAAATTTTTTACAGATTCATCCGGATGACAATGTTTTGGTTGCTTTGCAGGATCTTTTTAAAGAAGATGTGATCGTTTTTAATGGTCAAAATATTTTATTGCAAGATGACATCCATGCAAAGCATAAGTTTTTTATCAATGCAATGGCCATTGGCGATGAAGTGCTAATGTATGGATTGTTGGTAGGTAAGGCGACTTTGCCGATCCTAAAAGGTGGATTGATGACGACAGAAAACGTACACCATGCCGCCGAGGAATATGGTTACCGTAAAGTGGACTACAAATGGCACAAGCCCGATGTATCTGCTTTTGAAGGTCGGACTTTCAATGGCTATCACCGAGAAGACGGCAGAGTGGGCACTGCCAATTACTGGCTTTTTGTACCTACCGTTTTCTGCGAAAACAGAAACCTGGACGTCATCAAGGAAGCGTTACACAATACACTGGGCTATAGTGTAACGGATAAATACAAGCAATTTACGGAGCAATTGTTGGATGCGAGTTCACAGGGGCAGGACATTTCAACCTTTGAGATCGATGAGATCGCTTTTGCGGGCAAACCTAAAAATAGAGTTTTTAAGCACGTTGACGGTATCAAGTTTCTAAACCATCAGGGTGGGTGTGGTGGAACCAGGCAGGATTCGTCTTTGTTAAGTAACTTGCTTGCCGCTTATGCGGATCATCCTAATGTTGCAGGAATTACTGTACTCAGTCTCGGTTGTCAGCATCTACAAACAGGTAGTTTTCTAAATGATGTTTTCGCAAGAAACCCACTATTCAAAAAGAAGGTATTGGTTTTTGAGCAACAACAGAGTCAGAGTGAAGATCAGCTCATAAAAGATGCGATACTGAAAACTTTTGTCGAACTAAAAGAGATCAATAAGATCGAGCGCAGTCCCGCACCCCTGAGCAAGCTGTGTGTTGGAGTTAAATGTGGGGGTAGCGATGGCTTCAGCGGAATATCTGCAAATCCCGCTGTTGGCTATACCTCAGACCTTTTGGTAGCGCTAGGCGCTAAAGTGCTGCTGGCTGAGTTTCCAGAATTGTGTGGTGCGGAACAAAATATCATAGACAGATGCGTTGACCAGCCTACAGCGGAGAAATTTATCCGTTTGATGCGGGAATATGATGCCCAGGCGCATGCAGTAGGTTCAGGATTTCACATGAACCCCTCACCGGGAAATATTAAGGATGGCCTGATTACGGATGCCATCAAAAGTACTGGTGCCGCTAAAAAGGCAGGCACTTCACCGGTAGTCGATGTGCTTGATTATACGGAACCCGTTACTAAAGCTGGTTTGAGCTTGGTTTGTACGCCCGGTAATGATGTGGAAGCTACCACAGGGAAAGCTGCGAGTGGCGCCACATTGATCCTTTTCACTACAGGACTGGGCACACCGACGGGTAATCCCGTTTGTCCGGTAATTAAAATTGCTACTAACACTTCGTTGGCCACTAGAATGGGCGACATTATTGACATCGATGCAGGAGCGATCATCCGTGGAGAAAAAACCATTGAAGAAATGGGTGCAGAGATTTTAGAATATTGCATTCTTGCCGCGAGCGGAGAAGTAATTCCTAAAGCGGTTCAGTTAAACCAAGATGATTTTATTCCATGGAAAAGAGGAGTTTCATTATAATTCAGATATATGTTTAGTTTAAAAGGAAAATCTGCCGTTATCACTGGCGCCGGAAGTGGAATAGGTAGAGCAATTGCCGTACTTTTTGCGCAGCAGGGTGCTAACGTACATATCATAGAAATTAACACAGATGCTGCCGCCGGGACCTTGGAAGAAATCAGAACTCTCAAAGGAACAGGAACTGTTCACGCTTGCGATGTTACTAGTCAGGAAAAAGTCTTGAGCGTATTTAATGCGATTGATAATATAGATATCCTCGTGAATAATGCAGGTATCGCTCATATTGGAAAAGCCCACGCAACCAGCGAAGCTGATTTCATCAGAGTTTTTGATGTAAATGTCAAAGGCGCTTACAATTGTTTATTCGCTGCAATTCCATTGATGAAAAAAAAGGGCGCAGGGGTAGTTTTGAACATGGCATCCATAGCAGCTTTGGTTGGAATTACTGACCGTTTTGCTTATTCCATGAGCAAAGGAGCTATCGCGGCCATGACCTTGTCAGTGGCTAGAGATTATATGGCAGACAATATCCGGTGTAACAGCATTTCTCCTGCAAGGGTGCACACGCCTTTCGTAGATGGGTTTATCGCAAAAAACTATCCCGGCCAGGAAGCGGAGGTTTTTGAAAAGCTTTCCAAAAGCCAACCAGTTGGCAGAATGGGCGAACCCAATGAAGTGGCTACAATGGCCTTATATTTATGTTCTGATGAAGCTAGCTTTATCACAGGTAATGATTATCCAGTAGATGGAGGATTTGTTAAATTAAATAACTAACAGCATGAAATTAATAAGATGGGGATCAGCAGATCAGGAAAAAACAGGTGTAATTATTAACGATCTCTGGTATGATACCTCCGCATTCGGCGAGGATTACAATGAGCAGTTCTTTCAGAATGACGGCTTAAATCGCCTGGAAAGCTTTTTAAAAAACAATGAGGGTACGTTACCAACGATTTCGGCAGACACAAGATTAGGTTCGCCAATTGCAAGACCTTCAAAAATCGTTTGTATCGGATTAAATTATGCTGATCATGCTAAAGAAACAGGTGCAGCAATGCCTCCTGAGCCAGTAGTATTCATGAAGTCTACAACAGCCTTAACAGGCCCGTTTGACAATATTGTTATTCCAAAAAATTCTGTAAAAACAGACTGGGAAGTGGAGTTAGCAGTAGTTATTGGAAAAAAGGCAAGTTACATAGAAGAAGCAGATGCCCTCGACTATGTGGCCGGGTATGTATTGCACAATGATGTTTCAGAACGTGAATTCCAGATGGAAAGAAATGGAACTTGGGACAAAGGAAAGGGTTGTGATACTTTTGCGCCACTAGGCCCATTTCTAGCTACTCCCGATGAGATTGGAGATGTAGATAACCTGCGTTTATGGTTAACCTTGAATGGAAAAACAATGCAGGATGGAAATACATCCAACTTCATATTTAATGTGCCATTCGTAATCGCTTATATTAGTCAATTTATGACTTTGCTTCCTGGTGATGTCATTTCCACGGGGACTCCTGCGGGAGTTGGATTAGGTTTCAAACCTCCCATCTATCTTAAAGAGGGTGATGTGGTAGAACTGGGCATTGATGGACTTGGTACCTCTAAACAATACGTTAAGAGTTATGTTAAAGATTGATTCACATCAACACTTCTGGAAATACAATGATGGCATGTCTGACTGGATTACGGAAGACATGTCTATCCTTCGTCGTGATTTCATGCCAGATGACCTTGCCCCGATTTTAAAGGAATCTACAATCGATGGATGTGTTGTCGTACAGGTGAATCAAAGCCTTGAAGAAAACATTTTTCAATTGGACAATGCTGGCAATCATGACTTCATTAAAGGTGTTGTTGGTTGGGTAGATTTACAGGCCACCAATATTGAAGAACAATTAAAGGAACTAAGCCGTCATCATAAACTCAAAGGCTTCAGACACATTCTTCAAGGAGAACAGGATCGCGCATTAATGCTAAAGCCTGCTTTTTTAAGTGGGATTCAAGCATTAGCACAACACAATTTTAGTTATGACATTTTGATTTTTCCTGATCAGCTGGAATATATTCCGGACTTTTTAGGTCAATTCCCTGATCAGCGATTCGTGATTGATCATATTGCTAAACCGGACATTAAGGCAAGAAATATTACTGAGTGGGCAGCGGGTATCAGAGCCCTAAAAAGTTTCGATAACTTATTCTGCAAAGTTTCAGGAATGGTTACTGAAGCCAATTGGACGAGCTGGAAGCCCGAAGATTTTGATCCTTATTTTGACGTTATATATGAAACCTTTGGTGCAAAAAAACTCATGTTCGGTTCAGACTGGCCAGTTTGCATGGTTGCAGGGGAATACAAGGATGTAGTTTCTATCGCCAAAAACTATGTATCTAAGCTAACAGCAGATGAACAATCCCTTTTTTGGGCTGATAACGCAATAGATTTTTACAATTTAAACTAAGCAGTCTATGGATTTGCAATTAAAAGATAAGGTGATCATTGTTACCGGTGGTGCTAAAGGTATTGGAGAAGGGATAGTTAATGTACTAGCCAGAGAAGGAGCAATACCTGTTGTTATTGGAAGAAATAAAGCCGACAATTTAAAAGTAGTAGATAAAATTGTTACTGAAGGTGGACAGGCTTACCAGGTCGTGGCAGAATTGTCTGAACCCAACGCTTCAGAGCAAGCAATCGTAGCGGTTATAGCGAAGTTTGGAAGAATTGACGGCTTAGTGAATAATGCTGGAGTAAATGATGGTGTGGGGCTGCAAAATGGGACTTACGAGGGTTTTGTTTCCAGTCTGCATAAAAACGTCATTCATTATTACCTTATGGCTCAGAAGGCATTACCCGAACTTATTAAGTCAAAGGGCTCAATTGTAAACATTGGATCTAAGGTTGCAGATACTGGGCAAGGTGGAACATCTGCTTATGCGGCATCAAATGGTGCAAGAAATGCGCTTACCAGGGAATGGGCAGTCGAGCTGTTACCCCATGGAATCCGTGTTAATGCGGTTATTGTTGCAGAATGTTTTACTCCGCTGTACCAGACCTGGATTAATTCCATTCCAAATTCAGAAGAAAAGCTGGCAGACATCATTTCAAAAATTCCTTTGGGTAAAAGAATGACCACTGCAGAAGAAATTGCAAATGCAGTGGTATTCCTATTATCAGAAAGGTCAAGCCATACAACAGGTCAGTTTGTTTACATTGACGGGGGTTATGTGCACTTGGACAGGGCTATTAAATAGCCTTTGTCTCTGCACTCAACCACTCTTGCTCATCTATTGAAAGCAATGGGCTCAGCTTATCAAAAACCAATTGATTATATTCATTAAGCCAGCTGATCTGTCCGTTTTCCAGAAGCTCTTTTTTAACTATTTTAGTGCTGATAGGTGCAATGGTTAAACATTCAAAAGCGTAAAACTCATTAAATTCGTTATTTACGTCTCTCACCGTATTGACTAGATTTTCTATTCTGATTCCATGTTTTCCCGGGCGGTAAATGCCTGGTTCCACTGAAGTGATCATCCCGACTTCGATAGCAACAGGAGTAGGGGTTGGATTGAAAACCTGCGGACCTTCATGAACATTTAAGAAGTAACCAACTCCATGTCCTGTCCCATGACCATAGTTCAAGGCATAATCCCAAAGTGGTTTCCTGGTGATGGCATCGATTTGATAACCACAAGTCCCTTTTGGGAAACGAACCTTGCAACCGTCAATCATTCCTTTTAGAACCAGGGTATAATCAATTGATTCTTCTTCTGAATTTTCACCCATTGGAATTGTCCTGGTGATATCCGTGGTGCCATAAAAATACTGGCCTCCTGAGTCAACTAGAAATAAGCCTTCTGCTTTGACTTCTGAATTGCTTTCCTCAGATGCACCATAGTGTGGCAATGCGCCATGTGCTTTATAAGCACTGATGGTTGTAAAACTATCTCCTACGAAGCCTTCCTGTTCAGACCTGTATTTTCTAAGCTGCGCTGCCGCTGAAAGCTCTGTGATAAGTATTTTCCCAATATTTTCTGAAAGCCATTTTAGAAAGCGGGTAATTGCCAACCCATCCTTAAGCATAGCCGCTCTGGTATTATTGAGTTCAGTTTCGTTTTTTACTGATTTAAAATTTGTAGAAGGATTTGTCTCTTTAGCGATTCTTGCAGTCACTGGGAGCAATTTAGCGTAGGCAAAGCAGGTTCTTTTAGGGTCAATCAGTATGATGCTGTTTTTGTGTGTGCTTGCAATGGCAGCTTCGATTTCTGAATAGTCTAAAACCTCAACACCGCTATGTAAAAGCTGCTCCTTTTCTTTGCTGTTAAGCTTTTCTTCGTCTATAAATAACTTTGCATGATCCTGATCTATGAGAGCAAAACCCAATACGACAGGATTATAACTTACATCCTTACCGCGGATGTTAAATAGCCAGGCAATATCGTCTAAAGAGGAAACGAGGTGTATTGTAGTGCCTGATTTTTCCAAGTGAGTCCTAACTGCCGCAATCTTTTCTGCAACAGATTGACCCGTAAATTCTTCTGCTATTAAGAAAGCTTTCTCTTGAGGAAGGGCAGGGCGATCCTTCCAGATTGGATTTATATAATCTTTATCAATTAAGTTGATTCCTTTTAATGAAAACTCATGAGTAAACTGCTCTCCTAATAATACTGATACCAGCTTTTCATTGCTTCCGATAGTTGCACCCGCAGGAAACTTGTGTGTTAGCCATTGAATATATTCAGGAGCATGTTGTACTTGTTGTTTAACTAATTCGAAACCGGTGTTTTGCAGCTGTTCTGTAGCCTGTTCAAAATACCTGAAGTCGGTCCATAGACTTGCGGAATTTTCTGTTATTAACAAGGTGCCGGCAGAGCCTGTAAATCCAGATAGGAAGGGAATGCATTTATAATGTTGAGGAAGATATTCACTCATGTGTGGATCCGCAGACGGAATGATGTATGCTGACACATGGTCAGCTTTCATTTGCTTGCGGATCTGTTGTAGTTTTTCAGAATAAGTCATGATAGTAGAATTAAGTTCTGGAGCGATAAGCAAAGCTAGGAAAAATGTTGCTTAAGATAAGGTGCTAAGTCGGTTCCTAAAAAAGCTATCGGACAACCTATATAACCAATTTAGGATAGGACAGAGTTAAGGTTGTAATTTGGGCAAGTCCAATACAAGTCCAATGTAAAAGCAATGCAAGTCCAATCTGGCCCTGTTAAAATTGGACTTACTACTCATTTGTTCCACTTTTGCATTGCTTTCTTTCAGACTAGTATGTAAGCCAAACTACTTTCCTCCTAAACGTATAGTCATCATAGTTTTGTATTATTTCTCAATATGAATCTTGAAAATAATCTGGCGCGACTTTGAACATGTGAAATCAGCTATTTTCAGTTTAATACGCTGAGCCATAAATATTTGCTAGTTTATTTTGTTGATTTTCATTTTATTAGAATCCATGGCTTATTTTTTGACGTAGGTACAACTTTACCGAATATCAGTTTCCGTTTAGTACATTATACAAAATTTGCGATTTTAAACTAGGGCCTAAGAAATTAATGAGTTACCAAGATTATAAATGTGGTAAGTGCAATACCGATTTTCATTATCAAGTGCCAAGGGGATTTGTTCTTAAGCATTTATTAGGTTTCTTGCCGATAAGAATTTACTGGTGTCCTAAATGCACTACGAATCGCTATGTCTGGATTGGAAAAAAGGAGAAAAGTAGATATTGAAAAGTTTATATATATATATATTTGCATAGGGATAACGCTTTCAAAGTAATTCTTACCAATATAAATTTATGAAGAGATCTTTATTTCTCGCATTTTTTTGTGCAATAACATCTACAGCATTTTCTCAAATGAGCGGTAATAATAATTATTCCATTGCAGCAAGGGGTTATACCTTGATGCAAATGCCGAAGGTGTTAAATGAATCAGATTCTTATAATTTAGTGGAAGCTCCTTTTAATGGGGTGATGTTTAAATTTAACGACAATCAGATTAGTTACCGTTTAAACGGGACATATTACAATAAATCTAAAAGCTTTTATAACAACTGTGAAACTTGTGAGGCTGCCGACGGGGAGCTTATTGACTACTCTTTTAAAATTGGTTTTGAAAAGAATTTTAATTACTCGAGAGTTCAGCCTTACTTTGGGATAGATCTTGGTTACCGTTCTAATAGATTTAGCGGGGTAATACAAAATAATAATGAACTCAAAGCTATGGTGTCTAAGGGAACAGTTAGTGGCCCTGCCTCAGATATAGAAGCTACAAAAACAGGAATGATTTTAGCGCCATTTTTAGGTTTTAAAGTAAATATTATCAATCAGCTTTCGTTTTTTGCTGAGGCCAATTTAGATTACTTTTATTCTTATGAAAGACAGGAAATGGTCACACAAGATGTTAATAATACAAGGACATTAAATAAATTTTATAAATCAGAGTTTCTTTTTAATCCTGTTTCCGTTGGACTTCAAATTCATTTAGGAAGTAACTAGTTCTGACATTTCCCATTCATTTAATTGTAAAATTCGTATGTTTGCGGCCATAGATTTTTAATCATACCAAATGAAAGTTGCATTAATAACTGGCGTTACCGGGCAAGATGGGGCTTATTTAGCTGAGTTTTTATTGAAAAAAGGTTATTTTGTTCATGGTTTGAAAAGACGCTCCTCACTTTTCAATACCGATCGGATCGATCACCTTTATCAGGATCAGCATGAGAATGGTGTGAATTTTAAACTCCATTTTGGAGACCTGACCGACTCAACTAATCTGATCCGTATTATTCAGGAAACTCAGCCAGACGAAATTTATAATCTTGCCGCGATGAGCCATGTGCAGGTAAGTTTTGAAATGCCAGAATATACTGCGAATGCTGATGGAATCGGTACACTAAGATTATTGGAAGCCTTAAGAATATTAGGTTTAGAGAAAAAGACCAGAATTTACCAGGCTTCGACTTCAGAACTCTACGGACTGGTACAGGAGGTTCCACAAAGTGAAACTACTCCTTTTTATCCTCGATCACCCTACGCTGTTGCTAAAATGTATGCCTATTGGATCACTGTGAATTATCGCGAGGCTTACGGTATGTTTGCGTGTAATGGTATTTTATTTAATCATGAGAGTCCATTAAGAGGGGAAACATTTGTTACAAGAAAGATCACTCGTGCAGCTTGTAAGATTGTTTTGGGTTTACAAAATTGCCTTTATTTGGGAAATCTTTCCGCACAGCGGGATTGGGGACATGCGAAGGATTACATTGAAGCGATGTGGCTGATCTTGCAGCAAGATGTACCTGAAGACTTTGTAATTGCTACGGGCGTTACGACGACAGTGCGCGAATTTGTGAAGATGAGTTTTTCGTTGTTAGGTATCGAAGTAGAATTTAGTGGCAAAGACCAGTATGAGCGCGGTGTGATTATAGATGTAGATCAGGAACTTGTTTTGAGTTTGGGTCTCAACGATAAACATTTGAAACCTGGTACTGTAGTGGTTCAGGTAGACGAGAAATATTTTCGTCCGACGGAAGTGGAATTACTTTTAGGAGATCCTACTAAGGCAAATACTAAACTTGGCTGGATACCAAAATATGATTTAGCTGCGTTAGTTCAGGATATGGTAACTGCAGATTTGAATTTGATGAAGAAGGATGAGCATCTAAAGTTAAGTGGTTTTAAAACACTCAATTATTTTGAATAACTTTATGCCTCTAAACCTTCTTATGAAACTTAAAAAAGCATTAACAGGCTTTCTGTTTTTTATTTTCCTTTTGTCTACTCAGGTTGCATTTTCTCAAACCAATTACGCAGATGTTAAGGTTGATGAACTTTCTGATGCTAAAATCAGAGAAATGATGCAACGTGCTGAATCTGTTGGCTATAATGATGCTCAGTTGGAGCAGATGGCTGCGGCTCAAGGGATGAAGCCTGAAGAAATAACTAAATTGAGAGCGAGGGTAGCGAAAATCAGGTCTGGATCAGGAACAATTAACTCTAAGGATACTGAAGTGCAATCAAATGGTAGAACTTCGGCTGCGAGAAATATACAAAGGGATTCGACTATTAAGGTTGATGTTCTGGGCGATTTGAGACCCAAGATATTTGGGTCGGAACTTTTCTCTAAAGGTAACCTTTCGTTTGAGCCTAATCTTAGAATGGCAACGCCAAGAGGATATATAATTGGCCCTGATGATCAGCTTCTAATTGACTTAAGTGGTGATAATGATGTTAATTATGACTTGAAGGTTAGTCC
>JACMPF010000209.1 GCA_014377665.1 Pedobacter sp.
AGAGTCACGCAAAACAATGCTGGAGTCTATATAGAGATTAAAGGTTTTATTGTAAAGCTCAAAACTCGTATTATACCCTTGCGCCCGGCTTACTCCAGGTGCTATAGTCAAAAACAAAATTATACCCGCGGTTATTCTTTGCGACGCGCTCATAAGATGTTAGTTTACATTATGGTAATATTAAATATACAATTAATTAACATACAACACATATTAAGTTTCTACCTCATTTTGCTAATAAAGTAATAAATACTTAACAACTTCTTAATAGTCTAACTCTACATTTGTGGCATAGATACCTGGTTAGTATTTATAAGTTCGGTTTAGTTGATAATTGAAAGCCCCGATGGATGTCAGGGCTTTTTAATTTAAGATCTGTTAACATTGAGCAGATGCTTAACATAACGATAATGTATGATTAACATAGAATTAACATACTTTTGTTTTTATGAATAGAAAGAAACTTAAAGCAATTAAAGAAGCTTCCAAAAAGGCGGCTATCCAGGAAATAACAAAAACAGTTGTTGACGGATTAAATGTTATCACTGCTGAGTTAGGTCAGGATTCGAAGAAACTTAGGAAAGAAATAGAGAAACGTGCTGCACAATTAGCGAAAAAGCTAGTAAAAAAATTAAAATCTGTTAAGCCTGTAAAGGAAATAGCTCCGGAAGAAACCGCTCCCGTTACCTCTTAAAGGTTTTTACCGATACGTTCTAACATTTCTGCAGGGATATTCTGTGTGTCTACTAACAGGAATCCATCTAAACAATCTGAAAATTTAGGATCAATATTGAAGCAGATGATCTTAGCATTTAAATTCATATACTGCCTTAACAATACCGGGATCTTTATGTGCGTGTTCTCAATATCTGAGATTAAACTATCAAGGTCTTTCAACGAATCACTCGTTTCTACCAAAAGATCCTTATCTATAGCAGATAAATCGGCTTTGAACTTGTTTTTAGGCTTTATAAAATGAGCAAGTTCATAGTCGAAATGGTTCTTCGTGATGTAATTAACGATCAGAGATTTAGAAAATTTCGAGTAGTTATTACTGATACTTACCGGCCCGAACATGTACCTGTATTGTGGGTTATCCAACAAATACTTTAATATTCCCTTCCAAAGCAAAAATAGTGGCAATGGTTTTTGCTGGTATTCTTTACGGATCCAGGATCTGCCCAACTCAATTCCTTTTCTAAGTATCGGGTAAAAGGGTTCCTTGATCTTGAAAAGTTCAGAAAGATAAAAGCCCCTGCGACCCATCGTATCCAAAATCTCATCACCTTTACCGATTCGGTAAGCACCCACAATGTTTTGCAAGTCTTTATCCCAAATAAAAAGATGACTATAGTAGATGTCGTAGTTGTCTAGGTCAATCTTTTTATTAGTTCCTTCTCCAACTTCCCTGAAAGTAATTTCTCGTAGTCGGCCGATCTCTCTTAAAATGTTGGGAATATTTACGGTGGGAGTAATGTACACTTCATAGTTTTTTTCGGTCCACACCCTGAAACCCTCAAGTTGCTCTACTTCTTCAACTATTTTGTTGCGGTCAGTTTCTTCAATAATATGTTCAGGCTTCTTCTTTATTTTAAAAAGATTGATTGGATTAAATAGCTTTCGTTCCTCGTCAAGTCCAGCTCCTAATGCGTAAGTTCTTGCCCTTAGGAAATCTAACAGTTTATTTGTGTTGTTCTTAAAGGAGATATCCTCAATATTAATTGGCTTACCGATCCTTACCTTGATCTTCAGGCCATGCTTATTTAAAAATTCTGAAGGAAGCTTGGCAGTTCTTAATGTGGGATGTATAAAGCTGAGGATATTAAACAGCACGCCATTGTTTCCATGGAAATAAATGGGTACAACCGGTACTTTTGCTCTTGCAATTAACTTCCCTACCACCGGATGCCATAGCCTATCGGTAATCTCCTGCTTGTCTAAACTGAAAGTCGATACCTCTCCTGCTGGAAAAATGCCTATAGGCGTTCCGCTTTGCAGCAGGTCGAAAGTTGCTTTCAATCCGCTGATACTTGATGAATGCTGTATATTTTCAAAAGGGTTAACCGCAACAAAGAATTCGCTAAGATTAGGGATCTTTTTTAGTATAAAGTTGACCATCACCTTTGCTTCCGGTCTAACGGTGCACAGTAGCTTTACAAGTGCAAGGCCTTCAATACCCCCATAGGGGTGATTTGCAATTGCGATGAAGCCGCCGGTTTTCGGTATGTTTTTTAGATCATTTTCATCAAAATCAATCTTTACACCAATGGTTTCAAGAATTTTATCAACAAACTCCAATCCGCTAAAATGCACATTTTGCGAAAACACTTTATTGATATCATTGAGCTTCATCATCTCCATAAGTAGTGCTGCGAGGCCGGGAACACCCAGTTTGTCTATCTTTGTAGCCTTTGCAAACTCTTTAGTGGTGATGATTTTCATGTAGTTTTGTTTGAGAAATAGTATCCAGTTTCAAAAATAAGATTTATATTTTTAAATAACAGTACATTAGTCGCTCTATGAGAAAATGGCTAAATAACTACTTTGATTTTACCAAAAGTGAATTTAATGGTTTACTGGTTTTATTATTTCTCATTGCCTTAGTTACTGCTGCTCCTTATGCCTATGCGCTTGTTGTAAAGGACGAGTTTATCGAGGAAGATTATCGTGTTGTACAAAGACTTATTCTTAAAAATGAAGAGGGAACAGATTCTCATCAGCTTGCTGATAAGCCGTTTCAAATAAAGTCCAGACATTCATTCAAAAATAATAAGGTAGACTTCTTTTATTTCGATCCAAACTTAATTAATGAGGATGACTGGGTGCGCTTGGGTTTATCAGAAAAACAAGCCAATTCTATTCTTAAGTATGTAAAGAAAGGGGGTCAGTTTAAAGACGTCGAAGATTTGAAAAAAATGTATACTATCAGTCCTGTGAAATACCTGGAGATTGCACCTTACGTAAGAATTTCAAGAGCTTTTGAAAACACCGTTGCAAACAAAAAATTAATTCAGATTCCTGCTCCCAATGAGCGTTCAACTTATGAACGTTCAACAAAACCGGGTAATAACTCAACGGTTGGTCCAACCAATGTATACCCTAAAAAGACAGTAACAATTGTAGAGATCAACGGTGCAGATAGTACCGGTCTCGAGGAGATTAGGGGCATTGGACCCGCTTTTGCTTTAAGGATCATAAATTATAGGGAACGGATTGGAGGCTTTGTAAATAAAGAGCAGCTCATGGAGGTCTTTGGTTTAGACTCTTTGAAATATGCTGAAATTAAAAATCAAATTAGAGTGGATGCTAGCGTAATCCGAAAAATCAACATCAATACTGCAACAGCCGACAATTTCCAAAACCATCCATATTTGCGTTTTAAGCAGATAAATGCAATTATACAGTATAGGAAACAACACGGGAATTATAGTAATATTGCAGACCTAGCCAAAGTTTTGGTAATTCCTGCAGAAACCATTGTTCGCCTGGCACCTTATCTTACCTTTTAAAATGATAGCATCAAAAATAAAACACACTGTAAGGGATGTACATGATTTCCCAAAACCAGGAATCATCTTTAAGGACATCACACCAATATTGAAAGATTACAAATTATGTGCTGAAATAAGCAGAGAATTAATGCTCCAAGTGAAGGATTTGGAAATTGATGTAGTAGCAGGCATCGAAAGCAGGGGCTTTTTGTTCGGCCCGCAACTCGCACAACTTTTACAAGTACCTTTTGTGCCCATTCGCAAAGCTGGTAAGCTGCCATACAAAACCATTCAGGAATCCTATGACCTAGAGTATGGGTCTGCAATAATTGAATGCCATGAGGATGCATTACTGAAGGGACAACGCGTACTCATTCACGATGATCTTTTGGCGACTGGCGGAACTGTAGTAGCGGCAACAAGGCTTATCCAACAATTGCAGGCGGAGCTGGTTGGTTACTCCTTTATAATTTCCCTTGATTTTTTAAATGGAAAGGACAGGCTAAAGCCTTACTCCGAAAAGGTATTTTCACTGGCCTCTTACTAATCTACGCTCCGCTTATCCGGCGGCGAGGTAAAGAAAAATGGCTATCATCGCCAAAGCGACCATTTTTAAGATAAAAATGCAGAGTTGAGTGGTGATAGTTTTTGTTGGTTTGGTTGTCATTGTAGGCATTTAATTAATAATTTTTAATATCTTGTTGGCAAATTTAGCTTTTGCGGAAACTTCAATCAACTGAGAAAACACGCATGTTTTTAATATTAGATCCTTTACAAGTAGCGTAATGTCAAAAGAAAATTTTGGAGATTATTTAAAGAATTTCATTACTACAGTGCCGGCAGACTTAGAAAGTGAGCAGGCGCAATACTTCAAACAAACAATTCCTAAATTTCCTGAAGAGGCTATCTACATCTATTCTTTCAAAGAAAACCGAATGATTTTTGCCTGGGGTTGGGAAGAAGTGGTTGGTTATCAGGATGAGGAGATCAATATGATTGCTATTGTAAGTATGTCGGCACCTGAGTTTGCTCCATTTTCACGTGATCTCAATGATAAAGCGTTGAAGTTCATCCATAACAAGACTGAGAATTTGGAACAATATAGCTTCGCTATCGAGCTTAAAAAGATTCATAAAGATGGGAGCCTAGTGCCTGTCATCGCAAGAGTAGGGGTTTTTAGGTCAGAAAACGGGCATGTTGAATCTATTATAGGGCGTTTTCAGATCAACAGAAGTCTTATTTTTGGCCGGGTTATGCGTTATGCACTCTACGGTCCGGAGAAAGAGAAGTTTGAAGAGGAGCTTAGTAAGGCTTTATTCAGTCACCTGGCTATTTCGAATAAAGAAAAAGAAGCGCTATCGCTTGTGGCAAATGGCTACTCATTCAAGGAAATTGCACACGAGCTTAAGGTGTCGCACTCAGCAATCGAAAAAAGAATCATCCCTTTATACAAACGATTTGAAGTAAAAAGTTTAACTCATTTAGTAAGTTTTGCGTATGACAACTTTATCCTTCCCTAGCTAAACTTCTTCAAGGTCAATTACTTTAATATTGGAATCGTCAACCCCAATCTGGTTAAGCAAGAGTTTCCATTTCTCTTCTAGCTTATTGGTTGGGTCATCACTTCCCATTACCCATACTATATTTTTATCCCTAATATGTTCAATGTTATTGGGGCCGTTGTCTAAATTGTTCAAGATTTCATAGAACAGCTCGGTACTGATGATATCGCTCCTAACCGGTTTCCCGGGGTTTATATCGTCAATTACTAAAAGGTCACATTTTCTCCAGTTCCAAAGAGATCTTTCGTACTCGCTTTCTGGTGGATCATAAAACATACTTAACAGTTTTACCGCAGTTACATAGCTACAGCAACTGCTTTTAATGGAAGCCTCAGTGGCGAGTGCAACAGCCAATGTCGTTTTTCCAGTACCCTTTGATCCAAAGATTAGAATATGCTTTCCTTTCTGTTTTTGCTTTAAGAATTCGAGTATGTAAGTAACGTTGGCGTCTTTTATGGAATTATTCCATTGGCTTAAACGCAACTGAAAAGGGTATTCTGCGTTTTGAAGCAACATTTTGGTGGTATACCAATAATAGGCGGGATAAGCGACAAGCAATGTTAGCCCACCAAGACCAAGTAACATTTCAAAGTGATAATTGCAGATCAGACTCGCCGCAAGCGCCCCTATTCCAAAATATACAAGATCTGTCAAGGTATCAAAGGTCACATTGTACCAGGCAGGCTGAAAGATATATTTACCATTACTTAACGCTTCCTTTCTGGAAGACTCCTTCCAAATCAATGGTTTTAAGAAATTGTAAGTCTCAAAAAGAATCCAGCTTCCCCAAACTACAAAGGCCGACCAGTATTCGGCATTTGAAACAGGCGAATTGATTCGAATGAATGAAAGAAACTTTATGATGTTAGAATTTGTTGAGCTAAGAAAGAAATGGAGGACAACGGTGGGGATAAAGCCTAAAGAAAAGTGCCCAAATTGGTTTGCCAGCCAGGCATATGTTAGTGTAACTCCTCTATAGGAATCTTTGCCTATCAAGTCTCTATTGAACTGTTGATAGATCTGGTACAAGGTGAATGGTCTCATGAAAATTAAATCTTAGCGTTGTTTGGTGGCCTAAATCTATAAAAAATTAAAAAAGTTTCTAAGCATTTTTAATAGCTTAAAACAGGGATATAAGGATTTTGAACTAAATACCGTTTCGTTCTACTTTCAAGCGAATATACTACTGCCTTTCTTGGTGCATAATTTGTTATAATTGACTCAATTCAAGCAAGTAATATGTTAGAAATTATAAATAATTCTGAAGGATATAGCTTCAGTATCTCTGAGGATCAGCAGATGATCCGTGCGATGGTTAGTGATTTTGCGGAGAAAAGTATTCGTCCGCATGTGATGGAATGGGATGAGGTTCAACATTTTCCGATTGAAGTATTTAAGGAACTTGGCGCGCTTGGTTTAATGGGTGTGTTGGTGCCTGAAGAATATGGTGGTTCAGGACTGGGATATCAGGAATATGTAGACGTAATAGTTGGCATTGCTAAGGTTTGCGGCTCTATAGGGCTCTCGTTAGCTGCGCACAATTCCTTATGTACGGGCCATATTATGACTTTCGCAAATGATGCTCAGAAGCAACAGTGGCTGCCAAAGCTAGCCACTGCAGAGTGGATAGGTGCCTGGGGCCTAACGGAAGCCAACACGGGTTCTGATGCATTAAGAATGATGACTACCGCTGTTCTAGATGGTGATGAATACGTGATAAATGGTTCGAAGAACTGGATTACCCATGGAAAAAGTGGTGATGTTGCTGTAGTTATGGTAAGAACGGGAGAGAAAGGAAGTTCAAAAGGCATTTCTGCAATCGTAGTAGAGCGTGGAACACCGGGATTCTCCGCCGGAAAAAAAGAGAATAAACTTGGAATGCGTGCCTCTGAGACTACAGAAATGATTTTTGACAATTGCCGGGTTCCTAAAGAGAATTTATTGGGACTAGAGGGCGAGGGATTTAAACAAGCCATGAAGGTATTAGATGGTGGCAGAATCTCTATTGCTGCTTTAGCGCTGGGTATTGCTAAAGGTGCTTATGAAGCTGCATTGGCTTATGCCAAAGAACGCCACCAATTTGGACAACCTATCGCTAATTTTCAAGGCATTAGTTTTAAGCTGGCCGATATGGCTACTGAGATTGAGGCTGCAGAATTATTGATTAGACAGGCTGCCGATCTAAAAAACCGTAAATTGCCAATGACTAAAGAATCTGCAATGGCGAAGTATTTTGCATCAGAAGTCTCGGTACGAGTAGCTACCGAGGCTGTGCAGATTTTTGGGGGCTATGGTTACACTAAAGACTTCCCTGTGGAGAAATTTTATAGGGACAGCAAATTGTGTACTATAGGCGAAGGGACTTCTGAAATTCAAAAGATCGTTATTGCGAGAGAAGTGTTGAACGGATAGGGTCTAATTGCGCCTGCCAATAGATAAGGGACGATTCGGGTTGTGCTTTGAGTGCTGGCGCAGTTTACCTGCACTGCTTTCGCAGTGAGGCCGCCTTTTGTCTAGGGAAAAGGCGGCCTCACCGCGGCCTCACTGCGGCAGGAGGGCGGCCTGAAGCAAAGCACAACCCGACTCATGATATAGCACATTCTTAACTGATATTAAAAGTTTCTTCCTGTAATACAGTGAGGAGATTACAAGTATAAACATTTCTTTGGATTAATGTTTTGATAATCAAATCAAACCTGTATCTTTGCAGTCCTAAAAACAACGAAAGGAGGTATTTTAACGTTATGATCATCATTAATATTAAAGACGGCGAATCACTTGATAAAGCCCTGAAACGTTTCAAAAAGAAATTTGAGAAAACGGGTGTATTAAGAGAATTGCGTAGTCGCCAAGCATACGAGAAAAAATCTGTTGCTCGTCGTACGGAAATTAAACACGCAGTTTACATACAAAATATGAACCTTGAGGCTTCTGTTTAGAATCGTAAGCTTACACATATAAAGCGCCGCCGGATTTTTTCCGGC
>JACMPF010000210.1 GCA_014377665.1 Pedobacter sp.
ACAGAACGAATGGCCTTCAGAAAACCCATTGTTCGTAAGGATCTCTGCGACCGATTGGGCAGAAGGCGGATGGAACATTGAGGAATCTGTCCAGCTTTCTAAGATTTTAAAAGATAAAGGTGTTGATTTGGTTGATTGTTCATCAGGAGGATTGGTACCTTATCAGAAGATCCCTGTCTCCGCTGGGTACCAGGTTCAGTTTGCTGAAGCCGCTAAACAAGGTGCAGATATTTTGACCGGAGCTGTAGGATTGATTACGGAACCCCAACAGGCTGAGGATATTTTGAAGGAATCGAAAGCAGACTTAATTTTTCTTGCCCGGGAATTGTTAAGAGACCCATATTTCCCACTCCATGCAGCAGCAGTTTTGAAAGATGACATCAAATGGCCTGATCAGTACGACAGGGCAAAGCGCAAGCATTAAGTAAATTTATTAAACGCAAGAGGCATCAAGTAATTAAACCAGATGCCTCTTACATTATCTCTCTCACTAATCCTTTTCTATTTGCTTAGCGCTAACTCCATTGTCATTATCGCTTCAGAAGCATATTGCACTGATTTCAAGCTTGCAAAATCAGCCATCTTAACATTTTTAATGTTGCTGGCTACCATTGTGCTCTGCTGTGCTGTACCTGTCAATTTCAATACTGCATCATCTTTCACCACGGTGTATATGCTCCCTGCCGTAGTGTTGATCTTTGCCGTTGCACTTTGGTTTAGAAACAATTGAAGGTATTTCACATCAAAGTTGTTGCTAGTTACAACTACTGAATGTCCAAATGCTTGTACACGCTGCAAATCTTTAACCGTAATATTTAGTGTAACCATATCTGATTCTGTCGAATTAATGTATAACGTCTGTCCTTTACTCAATACAGAAGTTCTTTCTGCATCAAAATTTAGCGTTCCTATAATTGATTCTTTTTCGCCTTGCGTCAATACAATCTTCACATTTCCACTTACCCAGATTTTGTTGAAGCCGGGTAAATCAGGAGTTGATTTGAAAGTTTTAACTGGCTCAGCTGCGAAACTTGTCGTTGCTGATGAAAGGGATACTACTGCGGTTAATGCTACAGCGAATACTGTTTTTGTTAGAGATTTCATGTTTTTTTGTTTTAAGATTTCTTTTGTTTTTCTGTTATTAAGACGCCATCAATTCCAAAACGTTGCAGGCAAAACCCCCATAATATACCAGCATCATTAACCTCTAGACGAACGCCTGTAATTTCTCGACGAACGGGCACAACATTTATTTTCTAAACAGACAACTATTGGCACTATTCTTTCGTATGTGATGTTACATGAACTTTAAAAACATATCATCTACCAATGATATTAAGCGGTTTGCCCAAAAGCAAGCCGCTTTTTTATTTTAATTCTTCACAGAATAAACCAATTCTCATTAATTTCGTTTAATTAAGAAAATCAAATCATATGTTCGATAAACTAATGGCAGCCCAGCAAAAAGCTGATGAAATAAAAGCAAGATTAGATACCATTTCAGTATGTGGAGAGGTGGAAGGTGGTGCAATTAAAGTAACTGCAACTGCTAATAAAGTAATTACTGGAATCGAGATCGAAGAAACATTCTTTAAGGATGCAGATAAAGAAGAACTGGAAGAGCTCCTGTTAACAGCTATTAATAAAGCATTAACACAAGCAGAACAAGTAAGCGCAAATGAAATGTCCGCCATGACTAAAGACATGTTTGGCGGTCTTGGCGGAATGTTTGGTCAATAGATTTAACTCTTACGACTGGTTAGTGTGCGGCTAACCAGTTTTCTCCTTCTCCTATCTCTACTTCAATAGGCACTGAAGTCTTTATCGCTGTTCTCATTCGATGCATAATAATCTCTTTCATCACCTCAACCTCTGTCTTTAAAACGTCGAATACCAACTCATCATGCACCTGCATGGTCATCTTAGACTGTAATCCCTTTTCCTGAATGTCTTTATGAATATTGATCATTGCTACCTTAATCATATCAGCAGCAGAACCCTGGATAGGTGCATTTATGGCATTTCGTTCCGCAAACCCTCGAACAGTCTGATTTGCTGAATTGATATCTCTCAGATAACGTCTCCTTCCTAGAATGGTCTCCACAAACCCGTTTTCCCTGGCAAAGTTCATCGTATCAGCCATGTACCTTTTAATACCGGGATACTGAGCAAAATATTGTTCAATGATTTCAGCAGCTTCTTTACGCGGAATACCCAGATTTTGTGAAAGGCCAAAGGCCGACTGCCCATATATAATTCCAAAGTTGACTGCCTTTGCATTACGCCTTTGGGCGGAGGTTACTTCTTCTATACCGATACCATAAACCCTTGCAGCGGTAGCGGTGTGAATATCTATGCCATTGTTAAAAGCATAAAGCATATTTTCTTCTTTGCTGATATCAGCGATGATCCGGAGTTCTATTTGAGAATAATCGGCAGATAACAAAACATGATTTTCATCACGAGGAATAAATGCCTTTCTTACTTCCCTACCGCGTTCTGTACGGATGGGTATATTTTGGAGGTTCGGATTGTTAGAACTTAATCGTCCTGTGGCCGCAACAGCCTGATTGTAACTGGTATGAACACGTCCTGTTTTCGGATTCACCAATAATGGTAAGGCATCTACATAAGTAGACTTAAGCTTTTGTAACTGACGGAAATCCAGGATGTCTTTAACAACATCACTCTTCCCTGAAAGTGCCATTAACACATCTTCCCCCGTTTGGTACTGACCAGTCTTAGTCTTTTTAGCTTTAGGATCGAGGCAAAGCTTATCGAAAAGCACTTCTCCCAACTGTTTTGGTGAAGCAAGGTTGAAGGTTACCCCACATTTTTCGTACACATTCTGCTCAAACTTCCTGATCTCTATTTCCAGTTCTTTGGAATAATTTATCAGGGTATCCATATCTATGCGTACACCTTCTTTTTCAATATCTGCTAGTACATAGATCAATGGATTTTCTACCTCCGTAGCAAGTTTTTCTGCGTTTAAGTCTTTCAACATGGGCTCAAAAGTATCCGCAAGCTGAAGGGTTACATCTGCATCTTCTGCCGCATAATCCACTACTTTTTCAACGGGAACATCACGCATAGTGCCTTGGTTTTTCCCCTTGGCACCAATTAGCGTAGTAATAGATATGGGCGAGTAACCCAGATAATTCTCAGACAATACATCCATATTGTGTCTGGTATCAGGGTCGATCAGGTAATGGGCAAGCATGGTATCAAAAAGTCTTCCTTTAACATTAATGCCATACCACTTCAAAATCAACATATCGTATTTGATGTTCTGGCCTACCTTTACAATATGCTCACTTTCCCAAACTGGTCTGAATTCTTCAAGAATTAGTAGCGCTTCGTTTCTTAGGGCTGATAATGGAATGTAGTAGCCTTCCCCTGGTTTGATACAAAATGACAAGCCAACTAGATCGGCAATATTGGCATCGATACCTGTGGTTTCTGTATCAAACGATATGCGTTCCTGTTTTAACAGCAGTTCAATTAATTCCTTCCTGCTTTCCGGAGTATCAACAAGCCTATAATCATGCGGCGTATTCTCAATAGTCTTAACCTCTCTCGCTTCCTCGAACATTTCAGGTGTAGTCACAAAAACCTTTGCAGTCGATTCAGGCTGTATAGCTGTGTTTCCAAAGAGATCAAACTGCGATGAAACCTGCCCTTTGGAATCTACAACGCTAAATTCTTCGCCAAATACCCTTCTTCCAATGGTCCTAAACTCTAACTCTGTAAATAAAGGTTCCAATAGTTCCCGACTAGGCTCTTCCAGAATTAGAGCCTCTTCATCAAAGGCGACAGGAACGTTTAGTATAATCGTTGCCAGTTTCTTGGAAACCATCGCCTGTTCTGCAAAGTTTTGAACGTTTTCTCTCAATTTACCCTTGAGTTCATGGGCATTAGCGATGATGTTCTCGATCGACCCATACTGCTTGATCAGCAGTTTTGCAGTTTTTTCTCCCACGCCGGGAACACCCGGAATATTGTCAACAGCATCACCCCAGAGACCAAGGATGTCGATGACCTGCTCAACATTCTCAATCTCCCACTTATTCAGAATTTCTGTAACACCCAGAATTTCCATATCATTACCCATTCTAGCTGGTTTATAAATGAAAATATTCTCTGATACCAACTGGGCGAAATCCTTATCAGGGGTCATACAATACACTTTGAAGCCTTGTCGCTCGCCCTCCTTAGCCATCGTTCCAATAATATCATCGGCTTCAAAGCCATCCATAGTAATCACTGGGATATTAAAGCCTTCAATCAGCTTAAAGACATATGGTAGAGCCGCCGAAAGGTCTTCGGGCATGGCTTGTCTATGGGCTTTATAGGCCGCAAAATCTATGTGCCTTTCTGTAGGTGCATCAGTATCAAACACCACGGCAATGTGACTAGGTTTCTCTTTTTTAAGCACTTCCATCAAGGTATTGGCAAATCCCATCACGGCTGAAGTATTTATTCCCGTAGAAGTAAAACGTGGGTTTTTGCTAAGGGCGAAATGAGCCCTGTAAATGAGCGCCATACCGTCAAGAAGGAAGAGTTTTTTCATAGTATCAATATTATATTGCAAGTATAAAGGTAAGAATCATTCATTGATTATCTTATTCAAATGC
>JACMPF010000211.1 GCA_014377665.1 Pedobacter sp.
AGCCTTAACCCCAATATCTCCCTCATTCTGCACAAAGCCCTGATCAGTTACATACCTCTGAACATTATGAGAGTCTAAAGAATAAGAACCCATACCTATTGGTTTTGGCACTTCCCGCTTCCCAAGAACTTCATTCTCAGTCATTACCAGACTACTTACCATCCTTCTGGCTTCTCTGATGTATAACTGATGCGGCCAGTTGCCATTGTCTTGAAACTCATCTTTAGATAGACCCCAGGTATTTAACTTATCCTGAAAAACCTTTGGAACCCTCGGGTCTTGCGCCATGAAATACATTAAACCTTTCTGATAATTCTCATGATCCTTAATTATTTTCTTTCTTTCGGCATAAGAAGCCTCCGGATATCCGTAATTCATACCTATAAAATCCGTACTAAAAGGCCCGTGGTTGTTGGTGTCTGTCTTTCTGTTAGGTACAGGATCATATTTATCAAACAACTCTTTCCATCCGCTCTCAAAGATTCTGACCAATAACTCATAATCCATAGGATTATACCTGTCCGGTTTCGGAAAAGTAATTCTATTGTCAGGGTTATTGGTGAGGCACATCCTAAAGCAGTATGCCTGCAACTTATCATCCCCTTGTCCTCTCACTCCTGGAGTGGAAGATGCAACACCGGGTAAAAGGCCACTACTTATTTGCCCTGGCACTATATATGGATCAATGGGCTTTGCAAAGTTATGACCATGCTGAAAAACATTAGTTTGCACTCCATTCCATGTCTCGCCGTAAATGGAATTTGCTTCTCTACCAACATGGTAACTGACACCTGCGGCAGCCATCAAATCTCCCTCATAAGTAGCATCGATAAAAACTTTTCCTTTATATAATTTCCCACTCACGGTTTTGATAGAAATTATTTTGCCGCGCTTCTTTATGACCCCACGTTTCCTTTCTAACCACTCGTTGCGATGAACAACTAACGCATTTTCTTTCACAAATGATTCCATCACTTGTTCTGCCACGTGAGGTTCGAAGATCCACATGGTACGGTCGGCTCCGTCGATCGCTGGAGTTCCCTGTCCCTTGTTTCCATACTCTTCTTTCTTCTGCCACTTCCAGGCGGAATCTGCTTGGTAGTGAAGAAATATCCGGTGATAAAACTCTCTGGCTAAGCCTCCGATCACTTCTTTATTACCAGTGTCTGTAAAACCGAGGCCACCAGAAGACAAACCACCTAAATGCTGATCTGGAGAGACCATGATTACGGTTTTACCCATTTTAGTTGCCTGAACACAGGCAGTAACCGCAGCAGATGTACCACCATAAACAATGATGTCTGCAGTAAATACTTTTGCCTGGACTTGGGCAGTTATCTGTTGCAATCCGAATAAGCATAAAAGAAAGTGTAGTATTATTTTTTTAATAATCATAAAATCTAAGTTAAGAAAAGAGATTTAATTGTAAATTGGTATCAGCATGAGAAAATATTTACTACTATTATTCTATATCCTACTCGCCAATGTTGCTGTAGCACAAAAGTATGAGGCCAACTGGAACTCACTGAATCAAAGGAAAATTCCGGAATGGTTTCACCAGGATAAATTCGGAATCTTCATTCACTGGGGCGTTTATGCTGTCCCCTCCTATGCGCCCGTAATAGAAAATAGTGGCGACAGTTATTCCGAATGGTATTGGCAGCGGTTGACTGAAAAGCAAAAAGACTTCAATAGCTTTCACAACAAAAACTATGGAGCCGATTTTATGTATCCAGAGTTCGAAAAATCTTTCAAAGCAGAACTTTACGATCCAAAAGAATGGGCAGACCTCTTTAAAAAATCAGGAGCTAAATATGTTGTCCTAACTTCAAAGCATCATGAGGGTTATGCATTATGGGATAGCAAGGAGGCAGACAAAAGCTGGGGAAGACCTTGGAATGCCGTTACTGGCTCTCCCAAAAGAGACTTACTTGGAGAACTTACAGCCTCTGTTAATAATGCTGGATTAAAAATGGGCTTTTATTATTCTTTATACGAATGGTACAATCCACTTTGGAAAAGTGATAAAAAGAGATACATAACAGAACATATGTTTCCGCAGTTCAAGGATCTCGTTAATAAGTATAAACCAGCCGTCATATTCTCAGATGGAGAGTGGGATTTGACTGATGAAGAATGGAGAAGTCCAGAACTATTGGCTTGGCTGTATAACGAATCACCTGTCGCCAAATCTGTAGTCGTGAACGATCGTTGGGGCAAGAATACAAGGGGCAAAAACACTAGCTCAACATACACAACATCGGAATATGGTAGTGGTATGGATCCAAATGTAATCTGGGAAGAAAGTCGCGGTATAGGTCATTCTTACGGCTACAACAGAAACGAGAAACTTGAAGACTACAGAACAAGTCATGATCTAATATTAATGCTTGTAGATATTGTTTCCCGCGGAGGTAACTTGTTATTAGATATTGGCCCGACCGCAGATGGTCGCATTCCTGTGATTATGCAGCAACGGCTTACAGATATAGGTACTTGGTTAAACGTGAACGGAGAAGCTATTTACGGAACCGAGGCATATTCAAAGTCTTACCAGTGGAGTGAGGGTAAAATGCCGGAGAAAAAAGGGGATTCTTATATGGCCGGATATGACATTGCGAAAATGGTGGTACCTACAGCTGAACAGGCGCATGTGGAAGCGTTCTTCACAATTAAAGGAAAAGATCTTTACTGCATTTTCCCAAATTACTCATCGCAACTTACGATAAAGGATCTTAAATTAAAACGCGGTGCGGAGGCTACAATTCTTGGAGTAGATAGGAAATTAAAAATTAAGTCTGCAGGCAAAAATCTTATTGTAGATGCTTCTATTATTAAGCCAGGAGAGATTAGCGGTCAGCTAATGGTACTTAAACTACAAAATGCCCTTTAGAATATACTAATTTTTATTGCAGGAATAGATCTTTTACAAATATTAAAGGAAATTGGACACTAGAAAACTCTAGCGTCCAATTTAGCATATCAGTTATTCCAGTTATCAATCCGCATGGAGGGTGTCCTTATGCTCTTCAGGCTTATAGGAGGCCTCAAGCTCAGCAAGCTTCTTTTTACCGTAAGCTAGTTTTGTGATCAAAACGAACAGCACAGGAACAATAAAAAGTGCCAAGACCGTGGCCGATAACATCCCTGCCGCAACCGTCCATCCAATAGTTTTTCTGGAAACAGCTCCTGCACCATGGGAAATAATTAAAGGAATTACGCCCAGAATAAAGGCTAATGAAGTCATAATAATTGGTCTCAAACGTAGCTTAACAGCTTCGATTGTAGCAGCAATCAATTCCATTCCCCAATCAACACGTTCTTTCGCAAACTCCACAATCAGAATCGCGTTCTTTGCAGATAGCCCAATCAATGTAATCAAACCAACCTGAGCGTAAATATTATTGTCCAGTTTTGGGAGGAAAGTCAACGCCAGAATCGCTCCAAATAATCCTAAAGGAACAGAAAGCAAAATAGAGAACGGTACAGACCAGCTTTCGTATAAGGATGCCAACAATAGGAATACAAATACAATAATTAAAGCAAAGATTAAAGTGGTACTGCTACCTGCCTCCTTTTCTTCCAGACTTAGCCCGGAAAAACTATAGCTATAATTCGATGGTAATGTTTTGGCTGCAACTTCCTCCAGGGCCTTTAAAGCATCACCAGAACTAGATCCTGGCTTAGCAGATCCAGTAATCTCTATAGATCTGAATAAATTAAAGTGATTGATGATCGACGGCTTTTCTACCACATCATAAGTAACAATGGAGCTTAGAGGTACAGAACTTCCTGCGTTATTCTTGACATAAAGTCTGCTCAGGTCTTCGATTCCTTTTCGGAAATTTGTATCTGCCTGAGTTACGACCCTAAAGTTCCTTCCGTATTTCGTAAAGTCGTTAACGTAGCTGCTACCAAGATAGGCAGAGATTGTACTGTAAACGGCGCCGATTGAAACACCCATTTTTTTAGCCTGATCACGATCAACATGAACCTGGTAATTTGGTGTTCTCGAGTTAAACAGCGTATAAGCCTTCCCAATCTCAGGTCTTTGGTTTGCTGCCATGAGGAATTTTCCAACATTGGCCTCAAATTGCTTGATATCTCCAGCTTGCTTCTCCTGGATCTGAAGAGAGAAACCTCCACTAATTCCAAGTCCTGGAATGGGAGGCGGCGCCACAACAATAACGCTTCCATCTTTGTCACCTGCAAACTCTTTGGTCACCCCGGCTATCGTGGATGCAACGTCTCCCTCACGATCATCCCAACTTTTTAGCTGAACAAAAAACGTAGCTGCATTGGATTTAAATGACCTATTCAAGATATTGATACCTCCTATGGAAGTTATGTTTTTAACCTCTGGGAATTTTTTCTTAATCGTTTCGGTGATCCTTTTGATAAAAGCATCTGTTCTGGCCGCTGAAGCACCCTCCGGTAGTGATACCCCCATTAAGAAAATACCAGCATCCTCACTTGGAATAAATCCACCTGGTTTCTTGACAAACAATCCAACAGTCCCTACATAAAGACAA
>JACMPF010000212.1 GCA_014377665.1 Pedobacter sp.
CTCTCGCTTTTTAAAGTTGTCAACGGGAAGGGAGAAAAATATAACCAGGGAGAACTGCTGCGCTGGCTTTCAGAAAGCGTCTGGTTTCCAACAAATCTATTGCCCTCCGAAAATCTGCAATGGATACCGATTGACAGTTTATCAGCCAAATTGATATTCAACTATAAAGGCTTGTCTCTATTTTTCAAAGTAAATTTCAATAATCTGGGTGAGATCATTCAAATGGAAACAAAAAGATACATGGATGAAGAAAATTTAGAAACATGGGTGGTAAAGTGCGGTAACTATAAAATGATCAATAATGAATATGATAAGCCGAAAAAGATTTAATAACTAAGGTGATGTTCATTTAATAAAAAGCCATTAATAATCAAGTTATGAAAAGAAGAACGTTTATAAGTATTGCTGGCGGCAGCATATTAGCTGCAGGAGGGATTGGTTACCTAATAAGTGACAAAAATAATTTTGTCCGTTCTGATTTGAAAATTTCATCAAATGATAAACTGCTTCTCACAGATGAGCAGGAAATACTCTTACTAGCATCAATGGCGCCAAGCGGCCACAATACACAACCCTGGTTTGTAAGGCGCATTGCTCCTTTCCATTGGATCATTTGCAACGATCGCTCCAAATGGCTGCCCGCCGTAGATCCTAGCCAACGAGAGACAATGTTGTCCATAGGTGCTTTTATCCAAAACATAACATATGCGGCCAGTTATTATGGCTACTGTTGCGAATGGAAAACGCTAGCTAGAGGAAACCAAGATGAACAGATTGAGGAAGTGGTGCTTTCGAAATTAGATGATATTCCCCGGTTTGATATCTCAAAGATCAAAAAACGCAGAACTGTTCGTTCCAATTTTCAAAGTGATCAGCTTAAAGAAGATGACTTGCAGAGTCTGACCAATGGAGAAGAAGCCTATTTCCACTACTTTCCGAGGGGAACGTCAGCATTTGCTTGGCTCAACGAAAAAACGGTAGCTGCCAATCAAAAACAAATCTACAGAGATGCGGCAGAAAAAGAATTAGCCAACTGGATAAGGTTTACTGGTAAAGATGCTGCCCAGCACGGTGATGGCTTAACACCGGCCAGTATGGAGATGACGGGGCTGACCGCCTGGATAGTCAGAAACTTTTATAATAAATCTTCTGTGATGGGTAAAAACTTTAGGAAGCAGGGTTTAGACGCGGTAAAAACACAGGTTAGCCAATCTGCAGGTTGGTTGCTAATCACCAGTAAAGACCAGACTGTGGCCTCATTACTTGAAACTGGGAAACGTTTGCAACGTTTGTTATTAAAGATCCGGGAAAAAGGCATTGCCATTCATCCCATGACCCAGATATTAGAGGAAGCGCCGTTTTCCTTAAAGATTAATAAGGCCATGAATATAACAACTCCCATACAATTGGTGCTTAGATGCGGGTATGTCAATGAATACCCAGATCCGGTTTCCATTAGGAAGCCAGTAAATTCATTTGTCAGGATTTAACTTGTCAGCACTAAACTTTCTTTCAAGGGAACTGGTAACCTCTAAGCATTTTATCAACGTCAATAATTACTAAAAATACACCGTACAGCAAACACGAACTTAACATAACCCTAACATCCCTCACTTACCTTTGAATATCAGTGCATTCCTTTATGAAATACATAGTTTCTTTATTACTCGTGCTATCTATTTCTGCATGCAGCAATAATAATAAAACCATTAAAGTTAAAGGATCAGACACAGAAGTGAACCTGGCAGTTGATCTAGCTGAAAACTTTTATAAGGTTAATGATGACTTTAGTTTAGCCATATCTGGTGGTGGCTCTGGATTAGGCATCGCCTCATTGCTCAACGGGCAGGTCGATATCGCGAATTCATCCCGCCCGCTCAATGCGGAAGAAGACAGTTTATTTAAGATCAGGGGTATCAAGATCAAAACAGTGGTTTTCGCTGAGGATGCCACCGCCTTCGTGGTACAAAAGAACTTCCCACTTGATTCCTTGGACGTAAATACTTTAACCAAAGTATTGTCAGGCGAATACAGAACCTGGAAAAAATTAATCGGGAAGGATATTCCAGTGAACATTTACGGCAGGCAAAGTAATTCAGGTACGCATTCCTTCGTTCGTAAAAAATTGAAGATAGAATTCAGCCGCGATGCTAAAGAAATGAACGGCAACGCTCAGATTATCGAAGGGGTTAAGATGGATGCCTCTGGGATAGGATATGTAGGTGCTGGTTATATCTTGAATGAAGGCAAAGATCAGCCCATAAAGGTCCTAAAGATTGCAGAGAAAATTGGCAGGCCTGCAGTATCGCCGCTGAACGAGCAAGCCATTATACAGGGTCTTTATTATTTTCAGCGGCCTTTGTACCAGTTTATTCCATCCACCTCATGGAATAAGGTTGCAGCCTTTATTGCTTTTGAAAAAGGCAAGGCGGGTCAGAAGATCATTCTGGCCTCTGGTTATTATATTCTTCCAAATTAAATTACCATCCTATGCAATTAGCGCAAAGAGAGCAGATAGATAAAGTAGCAAGGCTGCTGTTCAGAACAACGGGGCTTCTAGTGATTGCTATTTTGGGCGGTATATTTCTTATGCTGCTTTGGAACACCGTAGCCTTCTTTTTAAAAGTCAAACCAATGGATTTTATCACCGGCACCCAATGGAATCCATCGGGCAGCCAAGTCAGTTATGGTATTCTACCTTTACTGGTGAGTACTATACTGGTTACGTTTGGGGCAATGGTTATTGCGATCCCTTTAAGTCTGGGTACGGCGGCCTTTCTTTCTGAATATGCCGGAAAAACATTGAAAAATATACTGAAACCGGTCATTGAGATGCTGGCGGCTATACCTTCTGTC
This sequence comes from Pedobacter sp., assembly GCA_014377665.1. Classification (GTDB taxonomy): domain Bacteria; phylum Bacteroidota; class Bacteroidia; order Sphingobacteriales; family Sphingobacteriaceae; genus Pedobacter. The sequence goes on from JACMPF010000212.1 coordinate 2,857, forward strand.
GCTATTGGTTTTCTAGGCATTGTGGTACTGGGGCCAGGTATTGCTCACCTAACCGGACAGTCTAATGGCTTAAATGCATTAAATGGTGCTATCCTGCTTTCTGTCATGGCGTTGCCAACGATCATTACTGTGGCCGAAGATGCTATAAACGGGGTGCCCTCCTCCTATAAAGAAGCGAGTTATAGCGTAGGTGCAAGCAAATGGCAAACGCTTATTAAAGTAACTATTCCAGCGGCAGCCCCGGGTATACTAGCGGCGATCATGCTGGGTGTTGGAAGGGCAATCGGCGAAACGATGACCGTGTTGATGGCTACTGGCAACGCATCCGCTTTTCCAAAAGGTTTTTTCCACTCAGTACGTACCATTACAGCTACCATTGCCATCGAAATGGGTGAAGTACCCTATCAAACTACGCATTATTACGCACTGTTCGCTATTGCAGCTGTGCTTTTCCTGATCACACTTGCTGTCAATCTGATCGGTGAGCACTTTGTAAATAAATACCGTAAATACCAGGAGGCATGAGTAAAAAACTGGCATCAATACTGGAATGGGGCACCTTATTGATAAGCACCGGAACGGTTTGCTTCTTCCTTGTAGTTATCATGTGGGACATCATCAGCAAAGGCGCAGCTTCGCTATCCTGGGATTTCATCACTGCATTGCCCACGGATGGTATGACCAAGGGAGGAATATTACCAGCTATTATTGGTACGGTTCTACTCACGCTAATTACCGCATTAGTCGCAGCCCCCTTCGGTATCAGCTGCGCAATATATCTGAATGAATACGCTTCAGACAACTGGACAACCCGTATAATCCGTGCTTCTATCCGTAACTTGGCGGGTGTGCCCTCTATCATTTACGGCTTGTTCGGATTGGCGCTGTTTGTTCAAGGTCTCCACATGGGAACCTCCCTGATCTCTGCCGGACTTACTCTAGGCCTGTTATCATTGCCTTATATAATAATCACGACGGAAGAAGCTTTACGCAGAATACCAGCAAGCACGCGCGAAGCAGCACTTGCAGTGGGCGCAACGCAGCTAGAATCCATCCGCGACGTGGTGTTACCTTCGGCTATACCCGGAATTCTGACCGGGATCGTATTAACACTTTCAAGAGCTGCAGGTGAAACAGCTCCAATCTTGTTTACAGGAGTAGCATTTTATATAAATAACCCTTCTGGTTACCTAAACCAGGAATTTATGGCATTGCCTTATCATTTGTATATGCTATCCACCCAGCACCAGGCTATTGAGCAAGTAAGGCCTTTAGCATATGGAACTGCACTGGTCTTAATTATCGTCGTATTCCTTTTAAACTTATCGGCATTTTATATCCGGTACAAACATAGCAAGAATGAGTAACGAACCTATAAAACTTGCGGCACAGCACGTAGATCTTTGGTTTGGAAAGAAACAGGTGTTAAAAAACATTAATATAACGTTTCCCAAAAACATAGTCACAGCGCTAATTGGACCATCTGGATGTGGCAAAAGCACATTGCTGCGCTGCTTTAACCGCATGCATGATTTGTCGCCCGATGCCCATATCGAAGGGAAATTTTTGCTCGACGAGCAGGATATCTACAATCAAAAAATTTCGGCAACTGAAGTGCGCCGGCGCATTGGTATGGTGTTTCAGAAAGCCAACACTTTTCCCAAAAGCATTTATGAGAATATAAACTATGGCTTAAAGATCAATGATGTCCCTAAAGCAGATCGCCCTGGTATAGTAGAGCAGGCATTGAAGGAAAGTTATCTTTGGGATGAAGTAAAGGATAACCTCGATATGCCCGCTACCCGACTTTCAGGTGGACAGCAGCAACGCCTTTGCATTGCAAGGACGGTGGCCTTGCGCCCGGAAGTGATACTTATGGATGAACCATGCTCTGCGCTTGACCCTTTGAGCACGGCGAAAATCGAGGAGCTGATAGTTGAGTTAAAAAAAGATTATACCATTTTGATCGTCACCCATAATATGCAACAGGCGCAGCGAATAGCCGATAAAACGGTATTTATGTACCTGGGAGAGATTATAGAATCAGGCAATACCAAATCAATATTCACTGACCCTCAAGAGGAGCTGACTACCAATTATGTTAAAGGTCATTTCGGATAATAGATATTATATCAATATCTTATCTTGCAAACAGCGCGGAAAAACAGATATAGGCATTTACGAGCATAAAAATAAAGGATGGCATTGATTGTAAGAAACCATCTTTCATTTTAACCCTTACTAGAAAACCAATTAACATCAATAAAGCAAGACCACCTGACGCAATTACTAAAATCAGATGCCAAATCAGCCCCAACAATAGTCCTGAGCCACCAAGCAGTTGCAGAACTCCAATAAGACCCCTAAATTTATCGAGGCCATAGCGTTCAAACTCTTCCTTCATCCCAGAATTTAGAAAGAACGAGCATCCATAAAATAAGAATGCAAC
>JACMPF010000213.1 GCA_014377665.1 Pedobacter sp.
AAAAAGGCTGGTCTGATTTTCATCATGGCCAGCCTTAACTTTATACTTGGTTAGAATATTATCCTGAACAACTGATACAGCCTTCTTCCATTGAACAAACCGGACCTTCAACGATCTCTTCTGCACTTTGCTCAATATGTGCCGGAATTACTGGCTCCATGTTTTTACCTGCCTGGTTCTCTACTGTAAACTTAACCGCTTGAGAAGCTGCCTGAGTACGTAGATAGTACATTCCCGTTTTAAGTCCTTTCTTCCAGGCATAGAAATGCATAGATGTAAGTTTTGAAGTATTTGGGGCATTGATAAATAGGTTTAGCGATTGAGACTGGCAAATGTATGCACCTCTATCCGCGGCCATGTCAATGATACTACGCATTTTGATCTCCCACACTGTTTTGTACAGTTCTTTGATATAATCAGGAATTTCAGCAATGTCTTGAATCGAACCATTAGCTAAAATGATCCTGTCTTTCATTTGTGGAGTCCAAAGACCTAAAGCTACAAGGTCTTTTAACAAATGTTTGTTAACTACAATGAACTCACCGCTCAACACTCTCCTTGTATAGATATTAGAAGTATATGGTTCAAAACATTCATTGTTACCAAGGATCTGTGAGGTTGAAGCAGTCGGCATTGGTGCAACCAATAACGAGTTGTAAACACCATCCTTAACTACTTTCGCACGCAACGTTTCCCAGTCCCAACGGTTACTGTCTGGAGTTACATTCCAAAGATCGAACTGGAATTTACCTTCCGATAATGGAGATCCTTTAAAAGTTTGGTAATGACCATTTTTAACCGCCAGGTCGTGAGACGCAGTCATTGCAGCGAAATAGATGGTTTCAAAGATTTCCTTATTAAGGATTTTTGCAGCTTCACTTTCAAATGGTAAGCGCATCAAAATGAACGCGTCAGCCAATCCCTGTACACCCAAACCAACTGGTCTGTGACGCATGTTAGAGTTTTTAGCCTCCTCTATTGGATAATAATTGTGATCGATGATCTTGTTCAGGTTCAAAGTGGCCTGATACGTCACATCATATAATCTTTGGTGGTCAAATTCGCCGTTCACTACATATCTTGGCAAAGCAAGAGAAGCTAGGTTACAAACGGCAACCTCGTCCTTTGAAGTGTACTCGATGATCTCAGTACATAAGTTTGAACTTTTAATGGTTCCAAGATTTTGTTGGTTGGATTTGCTGTTGGCGGCATCTTTGTACAAGAGATAAGGCGTTCCAGTTTCAATTTGTGAATCAAGTATCGCGAACCAAAGTTCTTGTGCTTTGATAGTTTTACGAGCTCTTCCTTCTTTCTCGTAACGCTCGTAAAGCGCATCAAATTCTGCACTATGGCAGTCCGACAAGCCTGGTGCTTCATCTGGCGAGAATAAACTCCAATCGCCATTTTCTTCGACTCTTCTCATGAATAAGTCGCAAACCCAAAGTGCATAGAACAAATCTCGTGCGCGAAGTTCTTCTTTACCATGGTTTTTACGCAAGTCTAAGAAGCTGAACACATCTGCATGCCATGGCTCTAGATAGATAGCGAAGGCTCCTTTGCGTTTACCTCCACCCTGATCTACGTAACGCGCAGTATCATTGAATACTTTTAGCATCGGCACGATACCATTACTTGTACCATTAGTACCACCAATGTAAGCTCCTGTAGCGCGTATGTTGTGAATGCTAAGACCGATACCGCCTGCACTTTGAGAGATTTTAGCAGTCTGTTTTAAGGTATCATAAATGCCTTCGATACTATCATCCTGCATCGTTAACAAGAAACAAGATGACATCTGGGGTTTAGGCGTTGCCGCATTAAACAATGTTGGTGTTGCATGTGTAAACCAACGCTCGCTCATTAAATTGTAAGTAGCAATTGCACTGTCGATATCTCCCTTATGAATACCTACTGATACGCGCATGAATAAATGCTGGGGACGCTCAACAATTTGACCCGCAACTTTCAGCAAGTATGATTTTTCAAGCGTTTTGAAACCGAAATAATCAAAGCCAAAGTCCCTATCGTAGATTATAGTGCTGTCTAATAGTTCGGCATGCTCACTAATCACATCCCAAACGTCATCTGCGATTAGAGAAGATGGTTTGCCTGTTTTTTCATCGATGTATTTGTAAAGCATCTCCATAGTTTTGGAGAAAGACTTTATGGTATTTTTGTGTAAGTTAGATACTGCAATACGAGAAGCAAGTAAAGCATAATCCGGGTGCTTTGTAGTTAAAGAGGCAGCTGTCTCTGCTGCTAGATTATCAAGCTCGGAAGTCGTTACGCCATCGTATAAACCTTCGATCACCTTCTTGGCAACATCGATTGGATCTACAAGCTCTGGGTTGAAACCATAACATAACTTCTCAATACGAGCGGTTATCTTATCAAACCTTACCGCTTCCTTGCGGCCATCTCTTTTTAGTACGAACATATTCTCAGGGAATTAGTGATGTAAATTTTATTAATAAGTTTCAGCGTATCTAGAAGTCATCATCTAGAGAGAAAGCCGAAGCTTTATCTTCTGTTGATGTCAACACACCGCTTTTTTGGTAGTCTCCAACACGCTTTTCGAAGAAGTTGGTTTTTCCCTGAAGGGAAATCATTTCCATGAAATCAAACGGATTGGTTGCGTTAAAGATCTTTGTATAACCCAATTCACTAACCCATCTATCGGCTACAAACTCGATGTACTGCGACATTAACTTCGCATTCATACCTATCAATGCAACTGGCAATGCGTCTGTAATGAATTCTTTCTCGATCTCTACCGCATCTTTTATGATTGCGTGAACGGCTTCTTCTGTCAACTTAGTCGACAGCATACTGTATAGCAAACAAGCAAATTCGCAATGCATCCCTTCATCTCTAGAGATCAGCTCGTTGCTAAAGGTCAAACCTGGCATCAAGCCACGCTTTTTAAGCCAGAATATTGAGCAGAAGCTTCCACTGAAAAAGATACCTTCTACTGCTGCGAAAGCGACAAGTCGCTCTGCAAAGTTTCCACCTTCAATCCATCTTAATGCCCACTCCGCTTTTTTCTTAACGCATGGAACGGTGTCGATAGCGTGGAAAAGTCTGTCCTTTTCTTCAGGATCTTTAATGTAAGTATCAATAAGCAATGCATAGGTTTCTGCATGGATGTTTTCCATCATGATCTGGAAACCATAGAAACAACGCGCTTCAGGCAATTGCACCTCACTCATAAAATTAACAGCAAGGTTCTCGTTAACAATACCATCACTTGCAGAAAAGAAGGCAAGAATATGTGATATGAAATGACGTTCTCCGCTATTTAGATTATCCCAGTGCTTTTGGTCGTCAGAAAGATCTATCTCCTCTGCAGTCCAGAAGCTAGCTTCGCTTTTCTTGTACATTTCCCAAATTGCTGGATATTTAATCGGTAGAAGGACGAATCTGTCCTTGTTTTCTTTTAAAAGTACTTCTTCTTGCATTAGCCGCTGAGTTTTAATAGTGAATGATAATAGCTTGGTGCTTTAATAATTCCAATAGCCTAGGAAACCATATTTATTGATGAAGGTAAAAAAGTTTGAAACTTTTGTTTAACCTTAAGCCACTAAATACTAAACCTTTAACTGAAAATCTGTGTGTGATTTATTAAAGAACCTTACTAAAACAAATATAAACTATGAGGCCTTTTTTGTGGAACAAAGTTGTTAACAACAGTGGGAAATTCTGTGTGGAGAAGATCAAAATTCAGTCATAATCAATCTTGAAAAAAGCTAATTATTTCTTTTTAAGGGATTAGGGAATCTTTTGAATTGTTAATAATTTTAAAAATCTGACTAGAACGTCAATTTAGTTAAGATTCATCCTCCGGCAGTTGGTAGCTGATCTCTACACGGGATTGTCCCTTTTTGAAAAAGCCCAATTGTACTGCTGCAGCCTCAGAAAGGTCAATCATGTACTTTTTGGAATGAGGACCGCGGTCATTCACCACAACATCAACTGTTTTTCCGTTTTCAAGGTTTGTTACAGTAACAATAGTTCCAAATGGTAGAGTCAAATGTGCAGCTGTTAATTTTTTACCACGATATCTGATTCCGCTTGTTGTTTTTCTACCCTCAAATTTCCTTGCATAGTAAGTGGCGAAGCCAGTCTTTAAAGAAATTTTTGAGTTTGTTGTCGCTACCGATTCGGGAGCTGTAACTGTACTGCTAGTGGAAACATTTGATACAAGTTCTTCAGAAGAATTTTGGGCAAAGCCAAAAGAAGAAATAAGCATACCGCATAAAAATAAACAATACTTCATATTTATTATGATTGGT
>JACMPF010000034.1 GCA_014377665.1 Pedobacter sp.
GTGACACTGTCGCTGCGTATTCTTCAGCCCATTTGAAATCACTTTTGTTGAAAACTATTACTTTTAGCTCATTTGCAAAAGGGGTGATGTCTGGTCGTGGGGCTTTAAATTTTTTAGGAGATAAGCAGATCCAGTCCCAATCTCCGGACAAAGGGTAAGCGCCAGAGGTCTCTATAAATGTAAGGATGCCCTTTTCATGAAGCTTTTTTGTCAAGTAGTCCAGATTGTAAATTAAAGGTTCTCCACCAGTGATAACTACGGCTTTTCCTGGGAAACTACTAGCCTTTGTGACGATGTCGTCAGACAATGTAAGCGGGTGCAATTCCGCGTCCCAGCTTTCCTTAACATCACACCAATGACAACCTACGTCACAGCCCCCTAAACGGATAAAGTAGGCAGCTTTTCCGGTATTAAAACCTTCTCCCTGGATGGTGTAAAATTCTTCCATCAATGGAAGTAGCGTGCCGTCTGCTGGTATTTGATGTGCCATATTTAAGGCCGCAAAGGTAAATAAAATAATGTAAGCAAAAGTCAAAGTACGTATATTGACACTTTTAATGACCGCGCTATGAAAATGTTCATATTAAAATAAAATGTCTCATTTAAACTGGATTAAAGTAAACGACAACATTCCTGACGATGATTTCGTAAAAGAAATTAAGTTGGATGGAAAAAAACTATGCCTGGTAAAAGATCATGGCAAGCTTTACGCCGTTGAAAACTCATGCCCACATGCGGGAGGGATTTTAAGTGGAGGCTGGTGCAAGAATGGCAATATCATTTGTCCAATTCACCGCTGGGAATATAGCCTGGAGAATGGGAGAGGGGCTTCAGGCCAGGGAGATTATGTCAATACCTATCCGGTTGAAGTCCGCAATGATGGAACTTACATCGGTTTTGAAAAAAGCTTTTGGAAAAGGCTTTTTTAGTTAACCTAATTAATAAATTTGGCCTTTAGCTGAAGCAAGTGTGTTTTTGAGTAGACCTACAATTGTCATTAATCCCACACCCCCAGGAACAGGGGTGATCCAGGAAGCTTTCTCTGAAACGCTTTCAAAATCAACGTCACCAAACAACTTGTAACCTGATTTTGTAACCTCAGAAGTTTCTCGATTCATCCCCACATCTATCACAATTGCACCGGATTTTACCATATCAGCTGTTATGAAATTTTTCTTTCCTATAGCGGCAATAATTATATCAGCTTGAAGCGTAATCTCCCTTAAATTAGTAGTTTTACTATGCGTTAAAGTGACCGTACAGTTGCCAGGATTAGCGTTACGGGCCATGAGGATACTCATCGGACTACCTACAATGTTACTTCTTCCTACAACTACGCAATGCTTTCCTAAAGTATCAATGTTGTACGCTTCTAGCATCATCATAATTCCGTAAGGAGTCGCAGGGATAAAACAGGGCAAATTACGCATCATTCTACCCAAGTTCACCGGGTGAAAACCGTCTACATCTTTCTTGTAATCAATGGTTTCGGTGACCCGCTCTGGATCGATATGTTTAGGTAGTGGAAGTTGAACAATTAATCCATCAACACCTGCATCGGCGTTGATTTCTTTTACTTTTTTTAATAATTCCTGTTCAGTTACAGAATTATCGTAACGTACTAATGTGGATTTAAAACCTACTTTTTCACAGTTCTTCATTTTGCTGGCAACATAGGTTTCGCTACCACCATCGTTACCGACTAATATGGCAACAAGATGTGGCTTTCTCCCACTTTCTGCTAAGAATGCGGCGGCTTCTTCAGCAATATCTAGTTTGACTTTCTCTGATACGTATTTTCCGTCAAGTAACTTCATGGTCAAGTCTTGTTGCCTTCTAAATTTAAATTAATCAAGTTTCAATACTGCCATAAAGGCTGTTTGAGGAATTTCTACATTACCGACCTGGCGCATGCGCTTCTTTCCTTTTTTCTGCTTTTCCAATAACTTACGCTTACGTGAAATATCACCACCATAACACTTCGCTGTCACGTCTTTACGTAAAGCTTTAACTGTCTCTCTTGCTATAATTTTTGCACCAATCGAAGCCTGAATAATGATCTCAAATTGTTGACGAGGAATTAATTCTCTCAATTTCTCGCAGATTCGTTTGCCGAAATCATAAGAATTGCTTCGGTGGATAAGTGAAGATAATGCATCGACGGGTTCTCCGTTAAGAAGGATATCTAATCTTACCAAGTCGGACTTACGATAACCAATTTGATGGTAATCAAACGATGCATAGCCTTTGGATATCGTCTTTAGTCTATCGTAAAAGTCGAATACTATCTCACCCATAGGAATCTCGAAAACAAGCTCTACACGATCAGATGTAAGGTAAGATTGGTTGACAATTATTCCACGCTTCTGAATACAAAGCGACATTACTGGGCCAACAAACTCAGATTTTGTAATAATATTCGCTTTAATGTAGGGTTCTTCAACGTACTCCAACTTACTTGGATCAGGAAGGTCAGATGGATTATTTACAATAATCAGGTCAGATTTTGTCGTCATGGCCTGATAAGAAACGTTAGGCACTGTAGTAATTACAGTCATATCGAACTCACGTTCCAAACGTTCCTGGATAATCTCCATATGTAGCATTCCGAGGAAACCGCATCGGAATCCAAAGCCTAGTGCAGCTGATGATTCCGGTTCAAATACGATAGAGGCATCGTTAAGTTGTAACTTATGCATAGCCTCTCTCAGCTCTTCAAATTCATCTGTATCAACAGGATAGATTCCCGCGAATACCATGGGTTTAACCTCCTCAAAGCCCTTAATAGGCTCCAAACTTGGTTTGTCTTTATGGGTAATTGTATCACCGACCTTTACTTCTCTTGCCTCTTTTATACCAGAGATAATGTATCCCACATCGCCGGTTTTTATGACATCCTTAGGTGCTTGCTTAAGCTTAAGCGTACCAACTTCTTCGGCAATGTATTCTTTACCAGTTGCAACAAACTTAACCTTATCACCCTTTCTGATCTCTCCATTGAGTACTTTAAAATAAGCAATAATACCTCTGAAAGAGTTGAAAACAGAATCGAAAATGAGCGCCTGAAGCTCACCTTGAGGATTACCCACAGGAGGAGGAACACGCTCAACAATTGCTCTAAGAATATCGTGAACTCCTTGTCCAGTCTTGCCTGAAGCGGGTATAATTTCTTCCCTTTTGCATCCAATCAGCTCGATTATCTGATCTTTTACTTCTTCCGGCATTGCACCGGGTAAATCCATTTTATTTAGTATCGGAATGATTTCAAGATCATGTTCCAATGCCAGATATAAGTTCGAGATGGTTTGAGCCTGAATACCTTGTGAAGCATCTACAATAAGCAGTGCTCCTTCGCAAGCTGCAATTGATCTTGAAACCTCGTAAGAAAAATCTACGTGTCCAGGTGTATCAATCAAGTTAAGAATATAAGGTTGCCCATCCTGTACGTAGTCCATCTGGATGGCATGACTTTTAATGGTAATTCCACGTTCACGTTCCAAATCCATGTCATCAAGCAACTGCGCTTGAGATTCCCTTTGCGTAATCGTGTTGGTATATTCTAATAAACGGTCAGCCAGAGTGCTTTTTCCGTGGTCAATATGTGCAATTATGCAAAAATTACGTATATGCTTCATCAGTGGCGCAAAGATAATATTTTGCCTGAACTATTGGCTAAGTCAATGAGATTCTTTACTGTAGCGCTATCTGTTAAACTATAACTGTATTCATCGGTATCTCCACCCATGCTAATGTTATTATTCTTAAAGGTCATATTACTGCTAAAAAACTTTCTGGCAGAACCATGAAATTCCTTAATGCCAGTCTGATTAACAATTTCAGCAATGTTACTCTCGGATACACCAGCACCGGCCATTATAGTTATACGATCGCCCGCCTGTTTTACAAGCTGTTTTATAACTTGTAAGCCATCAAAAGCCGATGCGCTTCCTCCGGAAGTTAAAATTCGATCACATCCGAGCGAAATAACATCTTCCAAAGCTTTACAAAGGTCGGCGCTCATGTCGAATGCGCGGTGAAAAGTTACTTTCATAGGTCTGGCCAGAGCGATTAATTCAGAACACCTTACCATGTCAATCGTTCCATTTGCTGTTAAAATTCCAATAACAACTCCATCACAGCCTAGCTTCCTGCACATTAAAATGTCTTCACGCATGAGTGTAAATTCAAGATCACTGTAAAGGAAATCGCCACCCCTTGGTCGTATAATTGGATAAACGTCAATGTTTAAATATTCTTTTGCCAGCTTTATCTGGGCGTAACTTGGTGTTGTTCCGCCTTCCAGGAGATTGTCGCAGAGTTCCACGCGAATTGCTCCTCCTTTCTCTGCCTGCAAGGCTGAAGTGAGCGAGTTCGCACAAACTTCCATGTTTATCATATTGTCTCCCTAGTTGTAATAACTTTTGCCTGCAATAAGAAGGTCATTCTTCTTTTCATCACAAACAGCATAACTGAAACCAGTTTGAATGGCATAGGCCCCATATTCGCCCTTTTTATTTAAGGCCAAAAACCCAACCTGAATGTTCTTTGCAATATCTGGCTTTTTCTTGATGATCCTCATAACTGCTTCTTTGCAGGCGGCCTCAGGAGTATATCCTTGTCGCATCAATTCCACCACCAAAAAACTACCTACATTTCTTATTACTTCTTCTCCTACACCTGTTGAGGTAGCACCACCAATTTCATTGTCGAGGTATAAACCCGCTCCAATAATAGGACTATCTCCTACACGGCCATGGAGCTTATAGGCCATTCCGCTTGTCGTACAGGCACCAGAAAGGTTGCCTTTAGCATCCAGAGCAAGCATTCCAATTGTATCGTGGTTATACTGATTGCCTGGCAATTTAGTAGGAGCAACCTTATCATAGCTTTTATTCTCAATATTCATTACTGGCGCATACTTAGCCGTTTTGAGCCATTCTCGCCAGTCAGCCTCACTTTTTTTAGTAAGCAAGTTTTCTCTTTTGAAACCGTTCTCTAAAGCAAATTGTAAAGCACCATCACCAACAAGCATCACATGGGGAGTTTTTTCCATAACCAGTCTCGCTACAGAAATTGGATGACTGATATGCTCTATTCCGGCAACGGAACCGCAATTTCCAAACTCATCCATAATGCAGGCATCAAGGGTCACATGTCCATCTCGATCGGGTAACCCGCCATAACCCACTGTTTGAATATTTGGATCTGCTTCAGGCACACGTACACCTGCTTCAACAGCATCCAAAGCCCTGCCTCCAGAAGATAATACTTTCCAGGCAGCCTGATTTGCGGGTATCCCGAAGTCCCATGTTGAAATAACGATGGGCTTGGTACCTGCAGAAACTTTAGAAGATTGGATTACGGAGGCTATACTTTTTTTATCGACAACAAGTAACGACGCGGAAATTGCCGTTGCCTTAATGAATTTTCTGCGGTCAAACATGTTTGCTTGTGGTATTTAAATTATTTCAAAATTATCTGCGTCCTTTAAAAATGGGAAGCTCCTGCGTGTTTTCATTAACTCCTCATAACCTATGCTAAATGTGTAGAGGTCTTCGTCTTCAGGCTTATAATATATAGTTTTTCCCATTGGGTCGATACATTGCGAATGTCCGCTGTGATAGACCTCATTTCCATCATGACCTACTCGGTTTACACCAATCACATAACTCTGGTTCTCGATGGCGCGGGCAGGAATTAATGCATTCCAGTGTGCCGAACGTTTGTCTGGCCAGCTGGCGATGAGCAATAAGATATCATACTCTTCATTTTTATTTCTAAGCCAAACGGGGAATCGTAAGTCGTAGCAAATAGCCAAACTAATTTTCCATCCTTTCAGTTGAACAATTACGTTCTCGGTGCCTGCCTTATAGTTTTTATCTTCCTCGCCCAATCCAAATAGGTGGCGTTTGTTGTAAAAGCTAAACTCTCCATTCGGATGCATCCAGATTAAGCGGTTATAATAAAAATTTTCCTCTTTAATTATAAGGCTTCCAGCTACAATACAGTCGTATTTGATAGCCGTTTGAGTCATCCATTGCATTGTAACTCCATTCGTTTCTTCCGCAAGCGCTTTAGCATTCATACTAAAGCCGGTGTTGAACATTTCAGGTAATATAATAAGGTCAGTCTTCTCTTTAATACCCATAGAAAGACGAAGCGTGAGGTTCTTAAGATTTTTTTCAATATTCTCCCAAAAAAGATAGGCCTGAAAAATAGTGATTTTTAGGTGACTAATGTTTGGGTAGGTGGGATCATCCATAGTTCTAATTCAATTAAATGTAACTTATAATTTCGTTAGTCTCTCAACGGCTTTTTCTAAGGTTTCTTGCTTTTTAGCAAAACAAAACCTCAGTACATGGTGATCCGTATTTCTATTGTAAAAGGCTGAAACAGGAATACTAGCAACGCCATAATCCTCTACCAGTCTCAAAGCCATATCGTTGTCGCTAAGGTCTGCAACCTCTTCGTAAGTAACGCATTGGAAATATGAACCATTACAAGGTAATAATTTAAATTTAGTTTCGCTAAGGAGAGCTCTGAACAGATCGCGCTTCTGCTGGAAAAATGCACCTAATTCAGTATATCTGGCAGGAACACTTAAATACTTAGCAATCCCAATTTGCATAGGTGTGTTTACACTAAAAACGTTGAATTGATGAACCTTTCTAAACTCTTTCATTAAGTACGCAGGAGCGAGACAGTACCCCAGTTTCCAACCTGTTGCATGCAACATTTTTCCGAAAGATGCCACTACGAAACTCCGTTCCCGAAGTTCAGCATATTTTGAAACGCTGAGGTGTTTTTCTCCATCGTAAATTATATGCTCATAAACCTCGTCACTTAGAATCAAGATATCTGTGTCTTTTGTGAGCTTAATCAGTTCTTGAATATCATTTTCTTTCATTATTCTCCCAGTGGGATTCTGCGGGCTATTTAAGATGATCATTTTTGTGTTGGCCGAAAATAACTTCTTTACCATGTTCCAGTCGATCTCATAATCAGGGGGCGAAAGTCCAAATGGCTTTACTAAACCTCCCAGTAGTTTTATGGCGGGTGAATAGCAGTCATAGGCAGGTTCAAAAATAATGACCTCGTCACCAACACTTATAGTTGCCGCAATAGCTGTAAAAATAGCTTGAGTACCACCAGCAGTAACAGTAATTTCGGACTCAGGATCATAATTCACACCGTATAGGGTTTCATTTTTACTGGCAATCATAGATCTTAACTCTTCAGTACCAGCCATAGGCGCATACTGGTTGTGTCCATTTTTCATTGCTTCAGTAACATAAGCGATCAACTCCGGATCACAACTGAAGTCAGGAAATCCCTGAGAAAGATTGATGGCACCATGTTCTGCGGCAAGTTTAGACATCACAGTAAAGATCGTAGTGTCAACTCTAGGTAATTTCGTTTGTATAGCTATCATGCACAGCGAAAATAGAAATAATAATTATCCTCACATATCAGATTTATTTAATAATTTAAGCCTGCTATGACTTTTAAAACAAAAGAGAGCAAGCTCTTGCTCATACTCAGTGCTTTTTTTGTGGCGAACGCCATTCTATCGGAATTCATTGGTGTCAAAATATTTACTGTAGAGGGTACATTAGGGATCAAAAATTTCGACATAAATCTGCTAGGCGTACCAAATCTTTCCTTTAACATGTCTGCAGGTGTACTTACCTGGCCTATAATTTTTATTATGACAGACATCATCAATGAATACTTTGGCGTAAAACAAGTACGATTTCTTTCCATTCTTACCTCTATTCTCATTTCTTATGCCTTCATTGTAGTTGCTGCGGCAATGCATTTGACGCCTTCAGCCTTTTGGGTAACGCAAACCATTAATGGCAGCAAGTTAGACATGAACAATGCTTTTGCAGGGATCTTCGGTCAGGGAATGTGGATAATTGTAGGTTCAATTATCGCCTTTCTGGTAGGTCAGATTGCGGATGTTTTAATCTTTCATAAAATTAAAAGGATAACAGGAGAAAAGGCGCTTTGGTTACGTTCTACCGGTTCTACACTCGTATCCCAATTGATTGATAGCTTTGTGGTAATTTTTATAGCCTTCTATTTAAATCCTCAATACAGTTGGAGCTGGCAGATGGTGGCTGCGATAGGACTTGTCAATTATACGTATAAATTTATTGTTGCCATTCTCATGACCCCGATACTATATCTTGTTCATGGCATAATAGATAAATACCTTGGAAAGGATTTGTCCCAGAGAATGATCACAATGGCTGGAAGAAGGTAACGGAATAATTTAACGAGGCACAAAACGTTTTACATGTCGCAACAGATCGTCAAGATCAAAAGGTTTACTAATGAAATCATCAGAGCAGGCCTCTTCAAGAACTGCGTTTTCTGCTGCATGTGCAGACATGACGATGATTTTTATTTCCCTTGTGCTTTCTTTTTCTCTTAAATCTCTGCAAATGTCAATCCCATTACCATCAGGTAACATCACGTCAAGAAGGATTAGATCTGGCGTAGTGTGTTCCAGCGACTTATAGAAAGCGTTCGCATTTGCGGATGATTCCACTTTATAACCAGACTCTATTAAAATATATTCTACGATGAAGCGTATGTCATCATCATCCTCAACAACATGTATAAGTTTATCCATAATTAAGTGCCTATCCATTTGAAAAAAATAACGCGCTAAAGGAAAAAAGGTTTTGAAAACATGGACATAGTGCTCAAATAATATATATTTGGCGCATAAATTAAATAATTGAACATGGAAAAATTTTTAAAAGTAAAGGAATTATTAGCTTCTGTTGAGGCTGATGCAGAGAAGTTTTATAATGCTGGTAACAGTGCAGCAGGAACAAGAGTTCGTAAAGCAATGCAAGATTTGAAAGTTCTTGCTCAAGAAATTCGAGCTGAAGTAACCGATAAAAAAAACAGCGATAAATAAAGTTAATTTAGTTTAAGCCCCAGCAGTGATTTGCTCACTGCTGGATATTTTCTCGTCTAATTATGAGTTACACTCCTCATCCTGAAAGGTATAGTAAAATGAAGTACAGACGTTGTGGAAACAGCGGTATAATGCTACCGGAGATTTCGCTGGGTCTTTGGCATAATTTCGGCCATGTAGACCAACTGGAAAACAGTGCCAACATTTTAAAGCTTGCCTTTGATAATGGTATTACTCATTTTGACTTGGCTAACAATTATGGCCCACCACCGGGTTCAGCCGAAGAGAATTTTGGAAAGCTTCTAGAAAGAGATTTTAGAGGCTATAGAGATGAAATGATTATTTCTACAAAAGCCGGCTATACCATGTGGGATGGACCTTATGGAGATTGGGGTTCCAAGAAATATCTTATTTCAAGTCTCGACCAGAGCCTGAAGAGAATGAATATGGAATATGTTGACATCTTCTATCATCATCGTCCAGATCCTGAAACACCTCTTGAAGAAACGATGCACACGTTGGATTTGGTGGTACGTCAAGGAAAAGCACTATATGTTGGAATATCAAACTACAGCGCAGACGAGGCGGCAAAAGCAATTCAGATTCTTAAAGAACTAGGTACACCCTGTCTTATTCATCAGCCTAAATACTCAATGTATGAACGATGGGTAGAAGGGGGTTTGCTTGATCTATTAGGTAAAGAAGGGGTTGGCTGCATTCCGTTTTCACCGCTTGCGCAAGGGCTTCTTACAGATAAATACCTTAACGGCATTCCCATTGATTCCAGGGCAGCTAAGGCCCATGGAGCGCTACAGGAAAATCAAATTACAGAAGAAAAAGTTTCTCAGCTTAAAAAATTAAATTCTATAGCTGAAGGTAGAGGACAAAAACTTGCGCAAATGGCGCTTTCATGGATTTTAAAGGATGACCGTATTACGTCTGTACTAGTAGGGGCGAGTAAGCCAGAACAGTTGGCAGATTCGCTAAAAAGTCTGGAATCTACTAGCTTTAGCAAAGAGGAACTAAGCCAGATTGAAGAAATACTGGCAAATGCCTAACAAGAGCAGCTATGGAAGAGAATAATGCCCTACCAGTACTTCACGCGGAAGAGATCCGCATACTTGGTGTCCTGATGGAAAAGTCAAAGACTATTCCTGAATACTATCCAATGACTATAAATGCGATTACTGTGGCCTGCAATCAGAAAACCTCCCGCAAGCCAGTTGTTCAGTATGATGATCAAACAGTAACATTAGTCCTGGATACTTTGAAGCGGAAAGGGTTAATTTCTACAGCAACTGGTGGATCCAGCCGGGTAATAAAGTACAAACATAACTTCGCTATAGTATTTCCCGTATTACCTGCCGAAGTTTCCATCTTGTGCCTATTAATGTTAAGAGGCCCTCAAACACCGGGAGAACTCAATACAAATTCGGGTAGACTGTATGAGTTTGATTCATTGGAAGAGGTGCAATCTGTTCTTGAGCGACTTTCAGATCCTCAGTTGCCATACGTTATGCAATTACCCAGGAGAGCAGGGCAGAAGGAAACCAGGTATACTCACCTCTTAAGCGGAACTCCGGATATTTTGCAAATAGAACAGGAAACTGAATCATATGCTAAGCCTGCTGGAGAATTGGAAATTAGACTTGCCAAGGTAGAAGAAGAATTAGCCTTGCTAAAGGCAGATTTTGATAAGCTCATGAAAGAACTAATCGGATAACTTCTTTTTTTCGGTACTTATACTATCATTACTTAAAGTATCATTCTTAACTTGTTTTTCCGCACTTATTACTTGTGGAGCTCTAAGTTTTATTTTAGGCTCAGAACAGGATGAGCATAAAACGATGATAGTAAAAAAACGTATAGTTGTCTTCATAACTTCTGACTAATTGATTGTTTAAGTCAAAAATACAAACAAAGTTTAAAGCTAATCCTGCAGGCTGTGTTTTTGACAAATATATGTCGAAGCACTTCAGCTAAAACAATTTGATAATTAGCCTGTTAAATTCCATTAAATTAGATTACCAGAGCTATGAACGATCAATCAACACCAAAACCGGAATCAAATCAGTACGATGTGGAGCATCCTGAGAATCTCAACCTCCCTAAATTTAATAGTAGTAGTGAAAAACGTGAAGGCGCTCAGTTGCCTGCAATAGAAAACATGAACGACGAGGACGAGAAAGTAAAGCCTGAGGACTCAAACAGAAGTAAGATGCCTGAGACTGACTTGGGGAATCATCCAGATGATGATGAAAAAGAAAGCGAAAGAATCATCAGGAGGTAAAGTCGCCGTGTTTTATTTTCTCCTCTTCTTTTTTAGCAACTAATTTCCCCTTCATTAAGTCCACACGTATGATATTGTAGAGGCTCATATATACATTTGCTATCCAGACGATGGAGAAGCCTGCAATTATATATCCTCGCCAGTCTGCATACAGCAATGTATAACGTGTCATAATAAGCAATCCTAAGGTAATATAGTGACTAAAGCAATATTCACAAGTCAGCATATAAAATATCTTTCTAAATAAGATACTTTTGCTGTTTCTTGATTTTTCCACACAGTAATCCCTTGGTTCTCTAAATATTTCTTCTTTAGTAATGGTCCAGGCGATACAGGCAACAGGTAAAGCAAGTATAAATATCCAATATATAGGCTGATTCATTGTATTGTAGATTATTAGAGTACTTAGTCAGAACAAACTATATGAAACATTGTTCTCATCAATGATTTTTGATAGCTATATAATGACGTTATTTGTTATCAGATAAAACTCAACAAATAATTAGGTAAATGGAGAAGAAGAAACACAACATCTTTGAGCGGGTATCAAACAAGATTACAACGTGGACAGGAAGCGCATCCGCTTTCGGTACTGCCCTGATGATTATAATTATTTGGGTAATTACTGGTCCGATATTTAATTACTCAGATACTTGGCAGCTAGTAATCAACACAGGAACCACAGTCATCACTTTCTTAATGGTATTTCTTATACAGAAATCACAAAACAAGGATTCAAAGGCAATCCAGTTAAAGCTAAATGAACTGATTGCTGCAAGCCGACATGCAAGTAACAGAATGGTTGACATAGAGGATTTAACCGAATCTGAATTGGATGTTCTTCACAAATATTACCAAAAGCTTTCTGATATAGCCGAAGCTGATGGCGATATTCATCAATCACACTCCATAGATCAAGCTGTAGTCAGACACAAAAACAAAAAGTCGTTGGGACAAGGTCAAGATTACTAATATTCTTTGTTGCTAACTTCAACAGCCGTTTTTCTTTTGAAGCGATAGATCAGACTTCGCCGTTTTTCCTTTTTTACCGCTGGTCCGATTAAAAATCCATAAGGCTGGAGGTCAGGAACATTGTCGCAAATTATCTTTACGATTCCAAGCAAAGGAATGGCTAAAATCATTCCTGCAACTCCCCAAACCATTTCCCCAACCACGATAGACATTATTGTAAACAGGGAATTAATGCTTACTTGTTCGCCAACTACTAAGGGTTCTAGAATATAAGTTTGTATAAATTGCACTACGAAATAGGTTACCAATACCCAAACAATCATCTTCGCATCTCCACCCTGAGCTACAACCGAAAGGACGGTTAAGGATGTCCCGATGAGATTCCCAACAAAAGGTACAATTTCCAGGACACCACATAAAACTGCAAAAAATATAGCGTTTTCTACGCCGACCAAGGAGAATCCGATGCCATACATTATCCATAATACAACGATCATAGCGCCGAGGCCACTTAAATATTTTTGAGCAACCTTTCCAGATTTATGAACGATTTCATCCGCAAGATTTTTGTCACCTCCGTTAGCGAGTTTAAGTATGAAGTTCTTAATGTGGGATCTGTAGAATAGAAATAAGTACATGTAAACCATTACTAGTAAGGAATTTATAAGTAACCCAAGAGTACCCGAAGCAAAACCCATTGCGATACTTCCCGCAGTGCTCGCGCCAGACGGACTTTGTTGATTAATGATTTTTTCCTGCTGCTTAAAGGAAATACCGATCGTTCTACTTAACCACGCTCTAGTGTTATTTAAAAGCTCAATTAACCTGTTCTTCATCTCATCCATATTCTCGGACAAACTGCTCAGTTGCCAGCTCATTAGAAGAATGATTGCAGCTATAGATAATAAGAATATTGCGATACAGATAAATGAGGCTAAACCCCTCTTAAGTCTTTTACTTTCCAACCAGTTGCAAAACCTTATGAAAAGCATTGATAATACCGCAGCGAGAGCTACGGGAATTAAGAACTCACTGGCAAAATATAAGCCGGCGAAAGATAAAAACAAAAAGAATAAAATATAAACGTTCTGTTGCAGTTTAGGCATAATGAAATTTACTTTTTTCTAACCTCTTCATAGAGTTCTATAAGGAGGCTTTGAAGCTTAATAATCTCTTCCTCCCTTTTATTTAACTTATTGGTTAAAATTTCTAATTCTTCCTGGCGCTTTGACTGGAAATTGTCCTTTTCTTGGGCCAATAGAGCAGTTACCGGAACTTCAAAAATCTTTGCGATCTGATCCAGTCTGGAATAGTTTACGTCAGTAATTCCTGTTTCGATCTTCGAAAACGCAGGTGTTGAGATCTTAAGCTGTTTCGCTACTTGGCTTTGATTCCAATTGTGCTTCTGCCTTAAAAGTTTGATATTTTTGCCAATGTGATCCATAAATTGCTTTTGTTTTTTAATAATGAATTATTTAAATTACAAAGAAATAAAATGATTTACGAAATAAAAACAATACCGGATTTATATGTTAAACAAAAATCTTGTAGACTTATTAACGCAGCACGTTTTATCTTTCATTAAAGTTAATATAAATATATTTCTATCTACTTATAAAATCGAGTAAAGGCAAACGATGTGTTAGTTAAAATGTTCTATTGCTTTAAAATCTCGTATTATGGACATTCTTAAGCTAAAGTTTCTATATATTACTTTAATTTGTTGCTCATTTTTACTCTCTTGTAAAACTGGCGCTTTAAATTTGTTCAAAGCTGCATCGCCCCACGAGCAATACCAAGGTAAGCTTACAACCACGGGTTTTGATCAAACCGCCGCTGGGTCAGCTTGGATAAACGCCTCACAAGCCAGTTTGCTACGACCTTCCCAAATCAAACTACCGTTCAAAGAAAGAGGTTATTTCTCAGCAGAAAAAGTAACAGCAATAGCATATGAATTTACAGCGACGAAAGGTCAGAAAATTAGCATTGCAATCTCCCAAAAACCAGTTGAAGATTTTAGAATATACGTAGATCTCATGTCTTTGGAAAACCAAAAGATAAAATCTCTAGCGTTTTTGGACACCCTTAAATCTGGTCTTGAATATGAAATCGATAACACCGGTAAATATCTGGTAAGACTTCAACCGGAATTGTTAACTAGCGGAGAATATCTCCTGGAGATTAATTACGGACCTTCGCTAGAATATCCTATTAAAACAACTTCAAGAAATAATATACAAAGTTTCTTTGGAGATGGTCGTGATGCGAACACCAGAAAACATGAAGGTGTAGACATTTTTGCCGCCCGGCTTACCCCAGTTATCGCTTCAGCAAATGGAATAATTACCCGGGTGAACGAGAATAATCTTGGAGGAAAAGTAGTCTGGATAAGACCCAACGGAAAGAATTACACTTTATATTACGCGCATCTCGATAAACAGCTCGCTATAGAAGGTCAGCAGGTTGTTGTAGGGGACACTCTTGGACTTGTGGGAAATACGGGCAATGCTAGAACTACCGCTCCCCATTTACATTTTGGGATCTATGATTCGGGTGGCGCAATCGATCCTCTGCCGTTTGTAAACCCATCGATCAAACCGCTACCAGAAATCTTGGCTTCAGCTGAAAATTTGAATTCGACTATGAGGACTAATAAAACTACTGATATTTATGTTAGTTCCGAAGATGTGGCAGCCAAAATCAAATCATTAATGTTAAACTCCATTGTTAAAATACAGGGCGCGAATAAAAATTGGTATCGTGTAGAACTTCCCGATGGAACACTAGGTTATTTACAAAGTAACAGATTGATCCCAATCACGAAACCAATTAAACGAATTAGAATCATTGCCACGGAACAAATGGTGTTTGATAAGCCTGATAGCACTGCTGCAATAAAATCTTTGATGCCACTTAGTTCTACCGCACAAATTCTGGGATATTCCGGTATTTATACTTTGATCAAGGGCCCATCAGACATAGTGGGTTGGATTAAAACACGCTAACTCTTTTTAGAATAGTTCTAAATTCTAACAAATGAGTGTTTTATCGCAACGAATTGCGAAATTGATAAATCAACAGTAAAAATTTAATAGTATTCTTTATGATTGAAAGAGAAGAAGAAAAATTCCTCACGTGTGATTCCAGAAGGGACTTTCTGAAGCAAGGCTCATTATATACTGCATTAGCTTTGGCTCCTGCGCAGTTGCTGAAGGCAGCAGATCAAAACGCCGATGAAACATTTGCCGCTATGTTAGAGCAAGTGCTACTAAACATCACAGTCAATGGAAAAGACCATGTACTCAAAGTGGAACCAAGAGTTACACTATTGGATCTTCTACGAGAACAACTAGAACTTACTGGAACTAAAAAAGGCTGCGATCATGGCCAATGTGGAGCATGTACTGTACATATTGACGGTACTAGGGTCAACTCCTGTTTAACGCTCGCAGTTATGAACGAAGGAAAAAAAGTAACTACGATAGAAGGTCTTGCTATTGGTGACGAACTGCACCCTTTGCAAGCGGCTTTTATTAAGCATGATAGCTTTCAATGTGGATATTGTACACCTGGGCAAATCATGTCAGGCATAGCTTGTATTAAAGAGGGACATGCAGAAACAAAAAGCAGCATAAGAGAGTATATGAGCGGAAATATTTGTCGCTGCGGAGCCTATCCAAACATCGTTGATGCGATTGAAGATGTTAAAAAGAGAGGGGTTCAAATATGATCAACTTCCAATACGTAAGGGCAAACAACGCCAAGTCTGCAATTGCAGCCGCAGCCAAAGACAAGAATTCAAAGTTTATTGCCGGTGGAACCAATCTGATTGACTTGATGAAAAGGGGAGTGTCATCGCCTGAGAAACTCATCGACATTAATCTTGTACCGCTAAAACAAATCCAGATGATTAAGGATGTCATCTACATTGGTTCGATGGCTACTAACGCTGATGTCGCAGATCATCAACTGATAAAGAGTCACCTTCCGGCACTGGGTATGGCCTTAAATGCTGGTGCCTCTCCACAATTGAGAAATGTAGCAA
>JACMPF010000214.1 GCA_014377665.1 Pedobacter sp.
ATTAAATCCCTGGAGAGAATCTGTAAAGAAAATCAAGCTTTATTGATTTTTGACGAAGTCATTACTGGTTTCAGATTGGGATTTGAAGGAGCAGCAGGACATTATGGCATTAAGCCTGACATAGTAACCTACGGCAAAATTATAGGTGGTGGTTTACCTGTTGGCATGTACGGTGCATCTACAGAAATTATGGGCCACATCTCTCCCGATGGGAGTGTTTATCAAGCAGGTACGTTGTCGGGAAATCCGGTGGCAATGGCTGCCGGTATTGCACAACTTACGGAATTATTGAAGTCTGGTTTCTATAAAGACCTTAATGCAAAGGCAACCGAATTTTCAGAGAGTATACAGCGGTTCGCTACAGCAAGGAGCTATAAGTTTAAAGTATTCCACGTAGGATCTATCTTCTGGTTCGCTTTTACGAATAAGGAAAAGATTCAAACTGCGGAAGATATCGACCCTGCAAGTATGGAGAAATTTAAGATCATGCACAGAGAATTGCTTAACCGAGGAATCTATCTTGGGCCATCAGGTTACGAAGTGGGCTTCGTTTCTGCAGCCCATAGCAAGATCGAGTTGGAGAAAGCAAAGCGGGCAATTTTTGAGAGTCTTGACGTCGTGTTCAGGACTAAGTAAATAATAGTTATATTTAGAATGTAAACAGCTCAACCATTGAAAAAATCTATAGTCATATTCTACTTTCTTCTCTTGTATTCTGTGGTGCAATTGTTCTCTTGGGGAACGCTTGTAGTAAAGCTACAACCCTCAAGAATGGCTATGGTAATGGGAGAGGGCTCCGTTTTCCTGTTTTTACTGGGCATAGGTGCATATTTCCTCCACAGATCAATTAAGAAAGAAGACAAACTTCGTGAGCAGCAACAGAACTTCCTGTTATCTGTAACTCATGAACTAAAATCTCCCTTAGCCGCGATTAAGCTTTCCCTACAAACAATTGTTAAACGTGATTTAGATAAAGTCAGACAAATGTCGTTACTTAACAATTCTTTGAAAGATATTGAGCGATTGGATGATCTGGTAGAAAACATGTTATTGGCTACAAAGATTGAAAACAGATCATACTCTTTTCCTAAAGAGGAGTTTGACTTTTCTGAAATGGTGGGCAAAATTACCGATAGGCTTCAAATTCACTCTTGTGGCTGTGAGCAGGTAATTAGCCCGAAAATACAACCGGGTATAAAAGTTACAGGCGATCCGTTTACGCTGTCATCTGTGGTAACAAATTTGGTAGAGAATGCAGTGAAATATTCTGGCCCCTGTGCAGAAGTTAGTGTGGAGTTGAAAAACAAAAATGGCCATCCTTTTTTAACAGTATCAGATAAAGGCCCTGGTATTCCTGATGGGGAGAAGATGCTTATATTCGATAAGTTTTATCGGGTGGGTGACGAAAATGTCAGGAAAGCTAAAGGAACAGGTTTAGGCCTGTTTATTGTTAAAGAAGTATTACAAAAACACGACGCTGATATCAGCGTTAGAGACAATATACCTCAGGGTGCTATTTTTGAAATTACATTTAGTTAATTATGCAACAGAAACTAAGAATACTACTGGTTGAAGATGAAGACCACTTGTTGGATGCCATAAAATTGAACCTTGAACTAGAGGGTTACAAGGTTCATGCTGTTAAAGACGGCAAAATGGCTTTGAAAGTTTTCAAAGAGGAGCGTTTCAATCTAATCATTTTAGATGTGATGCTTCCGGAAATGGACGGTTTTCAGGTATGTGAAACCATACGTTTAGAAAACACAGAAGTTCCTATCCTTTTCCTTACTGCTAAAAATACCAGTGAAGACCGTGTTATGGGCTTAAAGAAAGGTGCTGACGACTATCTTGTCAAGCCTTTTAATTTGGAAGAACTGATCTTAAGGGTTGGAATTCTTGTTAAAAGAAGCTTGAAAGCTGATGATTTGAAAGAATTAAACTCTTATAAAATTGGTGATAAAACCATCTACTTTAACTCTTTTGAATTAAAACAGGATGATGGTGTTATCGTTCCTTTGACTAAAAAGGAGACCATGTTGTTGAAACTTTTAATCGAACGTAAAAATGAAGCAGTTTCTCGTGAGCAGATTCTGGAAACAGTTTGGAATTACGACGTTTATCCTTCAACAAGAACTATCGATAACTTTATTTTAACCTTCCGTAAGTATTTTGAACCGGATCAAAAGAACCCGGTATATTTTCATTCCATTAGAGGCGTAGGTTATAAATTCACGGATATTCATTAATGTATAATGCCAAAGGCAGGTATGCGTTGATGGCGATATTCGTTATTGCAGCCATCGTATGCCTTTATTATAATCAGACACAGCTTGCGGCCTTTGGAGGGTTACTAGCTGCGTTTGTGCTTTGGAGCCATTTCAAACATAGCTCGATTGTTCTTGCATCTAAGTATTACCAGCAGGGAAACTATGAAAGAACGGAGTGTATCCTTTCGGAAGTACCTAATCCCGACCGTTTAGCTAAAAAACGCCGTGGATATTATGAATTCATGAAAGCTAATATAGCTTTAAAGAACGGTGAGTTTGATCAGGCAGAGCATCATTTTCAGATTGCCAGCCGCTTCCCATTAGGTGGTACTAATGATAAAGCTTTTGTACTCATTCACCTTGCCAATCTTGCATTAAGGAAAAAAGATAAAGCGCGGAGCACGGCCTATATTCAGCGCGCTAAAGAACTGGCAGTAACGCCCAAAGCAAAAGAGATAATTACTAAAATAGAAATAGAAGCCAACGGCTTATAAGAACTCGAACACAGATGAACACGTTATTTTTAGATGCAGCATTTTCAAAGAAGACAGAGCGGCCACCAGTATGGATGATGAGACAAGCCGGACGCTTCATGCCACAATACTGGGAAATTAAGAATAAATATTCTTTCCTCGAAATGTGCAAAACACCAGAGATTGCTGCGGATGTAACTATGCTTCCTGTGGATCTTTTAGGTATTGATGCAGCGATACTATTCTGCGATATACTGGTTACAGGAGAAGCAATGGGTGGTGATCTAAGCTTTACGCAAGGAGTTGGTCCGAAATTCGCAAACCAGGTTCGTACGCTCGCAGATGTTGATGCACTGGAGGTTGACGTATTAGATCGTTTACAATATGTAGCGGATGCGATAAAAGTAATTCAGCAGCGCTTGAATGGTAGCATTCCTTTGATTGGATTTGCTGGTGCACCATTTACCGTAATGAGTTATTTGGTAGAAGGGGGATCGTCAAAGGATTTTAAACTCACCAAACTATTGTTGCACAACCATCCCGAGATTGCCCATAAGTTATTGGCTAAAATTGCAAAAGTTACTGCCGACTACTTAAACCTACAAATTGCTGCAGGAGTAAATGCAGTTCAGATCTTTGATAGCTGGGCGCTTGCTTTGTCTTGGAATGATTATCAGGAGTTTTCTCACCGTTATATTCAGCAGATTATTGCCAATCTTAATAGGAAAGATATTCCGGTGATATCCTTTTGTAAAGGAAGTTCTGTATTTGCACCTATGATGGCGGAGGCTAAGCCTGATGTGATCTCGGTTGATTGGAATGCAGACCTTTTAAACATTAAGAACGCACTACCTGCAGGTATTGCCGTTCAGGGAAATCTCGATCCACATATTCTGTATGCAGACCAACCTGTGATCAAAAAAGAGATCCATCGCTTATTTGAGCGTATGCGTGGAACACAGGGCTTCATCTTCAACCTCGGCCATGGCGTTATGCCGGATATTCCTTTCGAGAATGTTAAGTACGCGATTGAAGTTGTAAAAGAATTTAGATACTAATATGGACCAGTACTATAATTACGTCCTTTCTGTTCATATCATTTTCGTGGTAAGCTGGATGGCGGGGTTGTTTTATAGTGTTCGTTTGTTTATTTACCATACCGAGGCGAACGACCGTCCGGAGGTGGAACGTAATATCCTGCAAAAGGAATACGAAAAAATCGAGGCAAAGCTTTGGAACATTATCACCACACCAGCAATGGCACTCACTGTAATTGCTGGTGTGACGATGGTTTGTATCCGGCCATATCTACTGGATACCAACTGGTTTAGGGTCAAAATAGGCTTTGTTATTTTACTGCTGTTCTATCATTTTATTTGTCAGCGAATAATGGGGCAACTCAAAGATGGAAAATGTACCATCAGTTCTTTTCATTTAAGGCTATGGAATGAGGTAGCCACGATATTGTTGGTGGCCATTGTATTCACTGTAGTATTAAAGAATGCTGTAGACTGGATCTACGGCCTAATTGGGTTGATCATCTTCTCGGCTGTTATTATGACGGCGGTAAAAATCTACAAGCATTACCGCAAAAAGTACGAGGAATAAAATAGTTATTTCTTCATGCAACCTTTTCTGTAGTTACTTCATCTACACTATACCAAACACACAATGAAGTTGATTAAACATAACATAAACGATTTACTGGAGGGCTGCAAAGCAGGCAACCGAAAGATGCAGGAGGCATTGTATATGCAGACTTCATCTAGGATGCTTGCAGTTTGTATGCGCTACGCAAAAGACCATATGGAGGCCGAGGATGTACTTCAATTGGGCTACATTAAGGTCTTTCAAAAAGTTAAGGAGTACCGTGGCGACGGTGCGTTTGAAGGATGGATCAGAAGAATCATGGTTAATACTGCAATTGAAAGCTATCGTAAGAATATTCGGTCGATGAATGTTGTTCCGATAGAAGATGCCTACGAACAGCCTTCAACCGGCTTTGATTTTAGTCGCCTGGGCATACAGGATCTAATGAAACTGATTCAAAACTTGGCAGATGGCTATCGTGTGGTGTTTAATATGTATGCAATTGAGGGGTATTCCCACAAGGAGATCGCGGAAACATTAGGCATTTCTGAAGGCGCAAGTAAATCTCAATTATCGAGAGCCAGAGGAATATTAAAGGAACAAATTACCAAAATGGAGAGCATTAATTATGGCACATATGCAGGATAAAGATTTTGATCAGTTATTTAAAGATCAATTTGAGGAGGCAGAGATTACACCATCAGCAAACTTGTGGAGTAATATCGAAAGGGAATTGTCACCTAAGAAAAGAGTTATGCTACCGGCATACTGGATGGCAGCGGCTGTTGTGATTATCGCGGTTATGGTCGGCCTGTTACTACCTAAGGATCAGCCGATCAGACTTCGTGGATCTGTAGATTTTGTGGCAAGCAATCCCAATACAGCAACTATGGCACCTTCAAAAGCGGTAGAAGAGGTTGTTGTGGAAGAAAAACAAAAGGAAAGCACCCCATTAATAATCGCCCCACGCTTAAATGAGAGCGATGTCAAAAAAGATTTCGCAGCCATGCAACTAATCGCTGTAAGTGCCCATCCTGTTAATAAG
>JACMPF010000215.1 GCA_014377665.1 Pedobacter sp.
AACGTAAGAATGCTAGTTTTAGGTTCAGTTGCTTTCCATTTCTATAATTTTAGAATCAGTCAATTCAGAAGGCATATGCATTGATGCCTGCATTACGCTTTCTTCTTCAGCCTGTTCGCCCGGAATGTAGAGAATATAAAAAGCATATTCTTTCTCAGTCTTAGACATATTAGCAGTTGTCAGACTGCTTAAATTGGTTTCCACAATGTGTACATCTTTATGATCAGATAGCCACTTGTTGATTTCAGATTGAAGGGTTGTGATTGACGGTGCAGCAAACAGTTTGATCTTATTCATGAGTCTCGGGTTTACTTGTTAAATAACGCGAATGTTACAAGTATATTTTAAAGCAAGCTAATCAAGGCACTAAATTGCATCTGTTCCCAACCCTATTTGCTGGTATCTGAAAAAATAATCAGCAATCCTCCTCCTAGCATTACTTTTACGCTTCTCAGCGCAAAATGATCTAGTTGAGGACTTGGATAAATTTGAACTAAGGATAGTATGGATGGCAGATGCTAGAGAAAAGCCAGCGCTTTATTTGGGATTTATCGACAAACCGTTTGCCTCACGAATCAATTGGAAAAGATGATCAGGGCGAACTACTATATAATCTTCATTCAATGAATTGGCGACATTTTTAAAGCTAGTCGGCGATATATTAGTCCAGGGCTGCGCCTGTATAATTACAAAACGTGGCGAGGTGCCATTCCAACCAGCAGCAGCCTTGGCGATATGGTCTTTCATCGCTTTTTCGTTTGTGCAGTAATTGCAAGCGAGTGCCATTCCGGGCAAACTGTTATTATATATGGTGAGCCCGCCACCTGTATTCTGGGCAGTTACGCCAAGTAACGACGGAGCATGACTTGCAAAGATCTTCCCAACATTTGGATTGATTCCGCCAATGATAGTGTTCCAGACAGTTATCACCCGTAAACCAGCGCGACTATTATACTCCTCAGTTTTAGAGACGAACTGCTTTAATAAGTTTTCATCAGCCCAGGTATTTGGATAAGTGTAACCATATCCGGACGGTCCGGAAATTAAATTGTCATTACTGGTGGAGGTTTTCCAATAAAAATTCAGTGCAGCAGGCATAGCATCCAGCATAGCAGGTGATACAGTCCAGCCCATTGGAACTTTACCTCTGTCTGGATTGTCCCAAAGTTTGCGCATCAGATGCTCTGTATATTGTAAATTGTCTCCATCACTCAATACAAATGCAACATAAATCTTATTCTGCAGCGCTGGTTTAGGGGGTATTGGTTTTGTCTTTACGACCCTCGAAGTACCACTATGTAAGGTTAAGTTTGAACACCAATCGCTTGCAATAGTTGCAATTCCATACTTCGAAGCTCGCTCCACTCCTGGCCCTTCTTGCGGCCACCAACCCATAAAACTTGAACCGGGCGACATAGAAGATAGAAACTTGTTCAACAATTCACTTTCATCAGCTATTTTGGGATCGAGCCAAATTACTGCCGCACCTAAGGCTACTGCATACTCTCGCAAGGCAGCTTTATGCGCATTAGGATTTAGTCCAATGAGCAAACGGTGATCAAGATGTGGCCAATAGGTATCATATAGTGATTGATAAACTTCCAACTTGTTGCTAAATTTCCCCTGCAAATCAAGTAAAACAGGTAAATTATAAGGAGCAGCAGTTAGTTTAGACAGTAATAATGGCGAGGCAATTAGGGCACCTTTGCTCTTTGCGAGTACTGTTGCCAGATTTACTGTATGTACTTGGGTAGGATCATAAACGATCAGACCTGAAATTTCAGTCCGGTATTTAATAATAAGATCCCATTTATCTGCAGGTTCAGACCATTTCAAACCCAAGGACTGTAGCCAGGTATACGGGCCTTCAGCAAAAGCATCACCCTCATAAGAGAAAATCCGTGGCTTAGTCCTGTTTACTATACCCTTTAAGGAAGCAAATAAATACATTTCTGCTGCAGTATAAGGAGATTTCTGACGAAGCGTAATTAAATCCTGTACCTGAGAAGGCGCTGGGAAAGTTGGGAGCAGTTGCCTAGCAGGCCACTTGATCTGTCCGATGGTCGACGTGACAAACAACTGAAATAGTAGAAAGCACAATAATTTAGTTTTAAGCGACTTAATCCGTTGTATCATCGTTAGCTCTGCCTATTTAATCAACGGGATCACCTTTGAACCAATCAACTCAATAGCCCTGACAAGCTGCTTGTGCGTAAGTCCTGCATTGTCCATCTGAAAAGTAAAACGATCTACTCCTCCAAGGGCTTCGCTATGTCTTAAAAGCTTTTCAGCTACCTTTTTAGGTCCTCCAACAACAAGTACACCTTTAGGAGCGATCAAACCTTCAAACTGTCTTCTCGTTACTGGTGGCCATCCCCTTTCGCGACCTAACTTTGTCCACAATTCCGCATAGCCAGGGTAATAATCCGCTTCGGCCGATTCATCATCCTCAGCAACGTAACCAGGTGAATGCAGTCCAACTTTAAGTTGCTCCAGACTAAATCCTGCTTCCTGACCCGCATTCCTATAAAGATCTACCAAAGGTCGGAAACGTTCTGTCTCACCCCCTATAATCGCAACCATCAAAGGCAGTCCAAGTGTTCCTGCGCGAACAAAAGATTCTGGCGTACCTCCTACTCCCAACCATATCGGTATTTTTTCCTGTAAAGGTCTTGGATATACCGGCTGATTAGCTAATGCTGGTCTGAATCTTCCCGACCAGGTAACAAATTCCTCCTCACGAAGCTGCAGCAACAGGCCTAGCTTTTCTTTGAATAAAGCATCATAATCATTCAGATCAAAGCCGAACAAAGGATAAGCTTCAATAGCCGAACCCCGGCCAACCACTATTTCCGCACGACCTTTAGAAATGATATCTAACGTTGCAAGACTTTGAAATACCCTAACAGGATCTGAAGTACTGAGTACAGTTACAGCACTGGTTAATCGGATGTTTTTAGTACGACCTGCTGCTGCTGCAAGTATAACCAGAGGGGCAGAATCCAGAAACTCCTTCTTATGATGTTCGCCTATCCCATAGATATCCAGTCCGGCTTCATCCGCTGCAGTTATTCTATCCAATAGCTGTTCCATGGCTGCTTCACTACTCAAGGCGTTGCTTCCGTACATTGCCGAAGCAAAACTATCTATTCCAATTTCCATGATGAATCCTTAAACTTTTTTTAAATCACATCGCTCATGATTTCAAATGCTTATTTAATCACAAGACGATTCAATATTTATTTTCTGGTTTGTTATTCTTTCGCCTTGATTGGATACCAGGATATCCTTAATATTTACACCTGTCAATTTACCATCAGAAGATCTAATGTAACTGTATTCAGCGAAGGAAGTCAATAATAAAGTATAGGGACTAGCACTCATTCTTTCGGTATAAATCAGCTTTGATGGTAAGTAGGTTGAAGAAGTTCCTCTTAAGGTAACCGGCAATGAATTACTTGAACCCAAGCC
Organism: Pedobacter sp.; assembly: GCA_014377665.1. Classification (GTDB taxonomy): domain Bacteria; phylum Bacteroidota; class Bacteroidia; order Sphingobacteriales; family Sphingobacteriaceae; genus Pedobacter. The sequence goes on from JACMPF010000215.1 coordinate 3,472, forward strand.
AAAATAAGATTGTAACGCTTGTGTTCTGGAATCGACTTTGACATCAGAATATTCGTAGGTATATCTGCGTTCTATCAATTTGTTTGCCTTCATTTCTTCAATTATATAATCGAGGTTACCATTACGGTAATTAAATGTATACGTATTGCTGGCATCATCCGGTTCACCTAAAAAGATCTGTTTAATTCTTCCATCCTGATCATAAGATATATTTTGAACCCAGTCTGACTTGATAAGTTCAATTCTTACAGCTCTGCCATTTTCCAATGCGATATTAAAAACATCCTTGCCACCGGAACGAACAACAACTCTATTTTTTTTGTACTCATAAGAATAGGAGTCATCATTTGTTGTAATTCCTATGATCTGCCCTGCAGCATTGAAACGACTGGTTACCGAAGATGTATATCCAGGAACTTGATTTGTCAACTTTATCTCGCATGTTGTTTTTTCAGATCCGTTCTTTTCGCAGGAGCTCATACTGGCAACAAATAAAACAAGGACTAATAGGGGGGAGTACAATTTTTTCATCCTTGAATCTACGTTATCTAAATAAGATCTGCAACTGAGAAAGCAAGAATGTGAATTCATTCTACACCGAATACTTTAACTTCGTATGCGCTACACTCAAATAGAAACCGGTTATTGCTATTTGTTAAAGAACGTATCCATCAATACGTACCGTCTCAAATTCCTTTCTGATTCAGATTTACTTTCAGCATCAATCACCATAACTTTAGGTTGGCTACTTTGTAGGCCGTACCATTTTGGTAGATCTCCCCCATTTGGGTTTCCAGTTTTAACAAAATTCACGAAGTAGTTTTGCATGGTTTCAGAAGCTTTATAGTCCTCAGGCGTCCAGGCATAAACTTTATTGGTAGAAAGGTTGCCCAGTGAATACTCAATATCTGA
>JACMPF010000035.1 GCA_014377665.1 Pedobacter sp.
ACGGTCACGCGGGATTTCAATCGGCAGTTCGCCAAACTCACCCTTCGGCGTCTTGCGGTTTTACCGTTCCGAGCATTGCCAGCACTGTTGGTGACAGGTTCCTGCTTATTGTGACCAAGATGCTCTGCCATTTCTGCTTGCAGCGCACATTCAACGAGCGCAATAGTAAAGTTGCTTGAGAAGACCATACTCACCGATTAAATCTTCAGGCTTTTTATCATTGGATAGCAGGCTATCAATTTAATCGTTGGGTAAGGCTTTTTGTATCGTCATTCTTTATCCATTGCTGCAAATAGCAGTTTTCTGCAAAAGGACGTTTATACAAAATTATTTACACCCCCAAGTATTTTTTTAATCATAATTCACGATTTGACATTCCACCATTTAGGTAAAAGTTGTTTGATCTTACTATTGTCGTAACGATCATCCATCAAATGAATAATGCCTTTATCGTCCGTTGTTCGGATGACTCTTCCAGCGGCTTGAACAACCTTCTGAAGCCCTGGATAAAGATAAATGTACTCGTAACCCAAACCAAAAATTTCTTCCATCCTGGTGCGCATCTGTTCGTTTATTTGATTGATTTGTGGCAAACCTAAAGTAGCGATAAATGCCCCAATCAATTTATTACCTGGTAAATCTATCGCTTCTCCGAAACTTCCACCTAGAACAGCGAAAGCTATACCTTTAGACGTTAATGTGAATTCATTGATAAAGCGTTCTTTATCGTTTTCTGTCATGATTCTAAGTTGTATACGAATTGGGATGGTTGGATGGGTTTCTTTAAACAATAATTTCACGTCATTGAGATAATCAAAGCTACTTAAAAATAATATGTAGTTACCAGGATTTTCATAAAATTGTTTCCCCATTACTTCTACAATCGGCCTCAAAGACTTAGCTCGGTCTTGGTATCGCGAGGATATATGCTTAGCAATATTGACTGATAATTGTGCGGCATCAAATGGAGAATCTACGTCCAAGAATGGCGTTTTGTCAGGTAAACCTAATAGGTCACTATAGTATGTGGGAGGACTTAAAGTTGCAGAAAATAACGTGCTGGAACTTGCTGCCTCAAAACGCTTATTCAGAAATCTGCCTGGTATAACATTTCTAATACTGAATACTGTTTCTTGCTGGAAAAGACCAACATTTTTATCACTCTTAGTAATGTCGAAAAGTGAATGTGAACCAAAAGACTCTGCTAAAGTAATAAACTGTAATGCATCGAAATAAAAATTAAGTAGAGTAACTTCATTGTGAGTTGGATGTACTGCTAGATAATCAGTAATTCTAGTTAGGGCACGTTGTAGATGCCGCTCAAAATCTTCTGGAATATGATTGTAAACTTCATAAGCCTGATCCTGATTTCGATTAATTGATTCCCAGCAAGCGTTCAGTTTATCCAAAATGCCTTTAAGACTTTTTGGGGCTTTGGACAGCATCTCATTAAAATACCCATAACTGAGATCAGCACTGTACATCTTTCGTGCTCTCTCAATCATATTATGAGCTTCATCAACCAGGACGCTGACTTTCCATTCATTGATTACAGTACCGGCATATAGCATCGCGTATAAATCAAAGTAATAGTTATAGTCACCCACCACGACATCACTCCAATTGGCGAGATCTTGGGCTAAATAATAAGGGCATACCTGATGTTTCAAGGCAACTATTCTTAAAGTCACTTTATCCATCATCTTTTGATTTAATGCTTCCAATCGCGCTGCAGGTAAGCGATCGTAAAAACCTTTGGCTAAAGGGCAAGACTCACCATGACAAGACTTGTCAGGGTGCTCACATGTTTTTTGGCGTGAAGTTAATTCAAGTATACGTAGATGCAATGTCGGATTACTTTTTTTAATCGTCCGAATCGCATTCAATCCAAGTTCACGTCCTGAAGATTTTGCAGTTAAGAAAAAGATCTTATCTAATTTCGTTTCCGGCATTGCTTTTAACAAAGGGAATAATGTTCCCAATGTTTTACCAATGCCTGTAGTTGCTTGAACCATAAGAGTTCGTTCTAATTTTGCAGTTTTATATACCGATTCAGCTAACTTTCTCTGTCCAGTTCTAAATTCTAGGTGTGGAAAATTGATTACACTGAGTTCACCATTTCTAGATGCTCTATGTACCAATTCTTGTTCAGCCCACGCCTGCAACATCTGACAATGTTGTTCAAAGAAATCCTGCAGTTCACTTACAGTAAACTCTTCGATAAATGGTGTTTCTTCTTTTGAGGTAACGTTGTAATAGACGAGCGCGATTTTAATGTTTTCGAGATTACGTTCCTCGCACATTAAGTAACCATAGATCTTGGCTTGTGCCCAATGGAGTTGTATATGGTTATCAGGCATTCGATCTAAATGGCCTTTGTAAGTTTTAATTTCCTCCAGTTGATTCAGATCTGGATCATAACCATCCGCACGGCCACGCACATAGATGTTTTGAAATTCACCAGTGAGGCTGATTTCCGTAAGATAAGAATATCCCCTGCGAGAAGTCACTGCTTGATGCCCCATCATTCCTTCTAACGCTGTGGGAGATGGGGTAAAGCGTTGGTCAAGGCAACCTTTCTTTGCCGTGAGATCGCAAAGTGCTCGCACTGATATCACATATTTAAATATCGCTTTAATATCCGGTGAGACAGTTAAATTTGGGGCTAATTTAATGTTGCGCTCTTAGAAAAAACTGATGTATATTATTCGTTATCATAATCATCAAATATTAATGGCAAACCCATATCGATCCTAGCCAATCGTTTGGCTTTCCTAATCATAGGTTCCGTGAAAAGTGCTATATCCGTATCGGCTAGAGATATTTGCTTGTATTTTTCATAGGCCAATTCAAACGATACTTCTTGAATATGAGCAATGAGGTGCGTATATCTATCCCTTTGCTTGAAGTCTTTTCTTTTAACGTATAAACCATAAATGTTTTCCAGATGCATCGAAAAAGATGCCACAAACTCAAGCTGGATACTGTTCTCAATAATGTTGGCTTGCATGAGCTAGAACTGCACTATTTTATTTTCTTCTAGAAAATCTTGAATTAACTCTAACCTTAAGATTGGGCTTGTCATTTGCATCAACCGCTGTTTCTGCAGAAGTGGCATATCTAGCATCTCTATCCAACGGTTACCTACCCAGAAAACACCTTCAAATTGATAAGATTCAACTATAGGCATATTGGTGGGTGTTAGATTCAGCATATCTAAAGATTCTAAAATTGCTTTAACACTCTACTTGATAGGTTTAAGTCCTCAGGTATAGGCATTGATAAAACATTAGGGATATCCATAACTTCATCAATCACTAAACCGTCTGGTTGTAGTGTAAATGAATCGATTTTGAGTCTGTGATGATCCATGCAGCTAATCGTCATTAAACCGACCGTCGTGACATCCGCATCAACAATATTGACCAAAGTAGATATATTAGCGAATGGGAAATTGCTTTCTGGGTCAGTTTCGCCTTCAGGAAATATTGTGACAACCGCAAATGAAGATTTATTTTTAAACAATCGCTCACCATATCAAGATATCTTGATTCAAATATTTTAACTGGCAATAGTCCACTTGGACAAAGTACAACATTGAGTGGAAAAAGCGGTAAGAAATAAGTATTCACAGTATTTAAATATACGCTAATTGCTCATTATCAAATTGAATAATATTATGATTGTTGCTAAATGCTTTACCTATCAAACGATAAATATCTAGATCAAATTGTAATCTATATTTAGTTTGTATGGTTTCAGCCAAGTCAGCATCGGAGTCAATAGTTTCTAAATAACACCATTGTTCAAATACATGTAATTCGGTTTTATTAGTTTCTATGTTCAATTCTTTGATGCCGACTTTACCTTGATAAGGCCAAGCTTTAAGTTGATGAGGTGCAAGTGACATTTTTAGTCTTAAGTGATGCAACTCATGTTTCTCTTTCCCAACGCATACGCCAGTACATTTCCCGACATGCTCTCCAAAGCATTTACCTTTGCCTTTTTCCATTCCAAGCACTTTGCAGCAAAGCTGAAATTCATCCACTAATTTATAGATGAGATCTTTGGCACTTTTCTTAGTTTTAAAAATTCCATATAAAAATTCTAGTTCACTGGGATCTACATCGACTAACGTTACTATCTTTAGCCAAGGTAGCACATTGAGTTGATGCGACATCTGTATTGCATAGAAATTTTTATGTTTACGCAAAAGTCTATTGTAGGCAGGTTGCATGGTTTTGATGAGCTTAGATTCAAGCAATAAAGCACCAAGTTCACCAGCCGTTTCTCTCCATTCAATCCGTCTGACCTTCTGAGCTAACTCCATTTCAGTAGCTGATACATGATCAGAGGCGAAATGACTGAGTACGCGGGATCTAAGCTTGATGCTTTTACCAATATATAGCGGTAAATCCGTATGGTCATAGAAGATATAAACACCTGGGATATCTTGGATATTATTTAGGAAGCTTTCATCGACACCACTAGGTAAGGTAGGACCTTTAAGCTGGAGGCTGATTGCTTCTAATACTTTCACTGATCCTAAGTCTTGTTTTATTGCTTCCAAGAAGTCTAGCATCAGTTGCACATCACCCATGCTGCGATGACGTGCTTTTGTTGTCAAGCCAAAGCGTTGCATGATGGCGTCTAATGAGTGGCCATGGACATGCGGATATAGTTTCCGAGAGAGTTTAACGGTACACAAAGTGCGCTGCCTGAGTGTGCCACCCATGCGTTTATATTCTGCTTTCAAAAAGCCATAATCAAAACGAACATTATGTGCCACCATGACTTGGCCTTCTAGGTAACTGTAGAGCTCTCCAGCGATGTGTTTAAAGGTAGGGGCTTCTCTAACCATTTCATCAGCGATACCGGTTAAGCCAGTAATTTGTCTAGGGATAGGCATATCTGGATTAATTAAGGATTCCCATACGGTTAAGATTTCTCCACCTTCGATTTTAATCAATGCAACCTCAGTGATGCGGTCGTCAGTGTGATTACCACCTGTAGTCTCAATATCTAAAAAAACGAGATCAGGAAGCCAATGCATGTTGAATTAGTAAGTGCGAAAGGATGAAAGCAGAACACCCTCAATCCTAAAGTTGGTATTTCTGATGATGTCGAAATTATCATTGTGGGGAATTAAAACATGCGCCCCATTTTCTTTACCTAACTCTTTAATGGTTACTTCATCAGAATCTTCAAGTATGGCAATCACAATATCTCCTACTGCCGCGTTTTGTCTCTTCTCATATATCGCCATATCTCCGTCTAGAATTCCTTTTTTACTCATGGAATTGCCTTTAACAGGACGTATTCGCGTAATAGACGGCTTTTTAATGAGAATATCGAGTACGGTCATATATCCGCTAGTTTGAGAATATGAGTCTGTGAAATCACCTGCTTGAACAGCAGCGTCTGTATAGGCAATCTCAAAGAAACGTTCGCCAGGCATCAAGTTGTTATCGGGTCCGTCTTCTAAGAAACCTCCCACTTTGAGCAATTTAATCAATTTAGCCACTCGGCTTTTTGCACCGATTCCAAAAGTTTGGCCCATGTAATCGTAGGTAGGGATATATTTATATTCCGCGTAGAAATCGCGCAACTTTGCTAACCATTCCTGATGCAGTTCTGTTTTGTATTGAAATTTAGTGTTGTCATTTTTCATAAAATGCCGTTGGACTTTTAAGTAAATATATCTTGATATTGAACCGAGAACAAATGTTCTCATTAATTATGCTCTGTATTTTTTTGGCTGCCAAGTATTATTTAAAGAGGTGTGTTATGGGTCATGACCAAACCTTCACTAATGGGATTGTGAAGCGGAATACCTATAAGCAGCCAGCGGCAATCAATGCTCCATTATTAGAACTGGACTTCCCCCAATAATGTAGACATTTTTCAATGTCCGAATTGCTGTTGTTCAAACTGAACGGGGCTTAAATAATTCAAATAACTATGCCTGCGAACACGATCATAAAACACTTCGATGTAATCAAATATTTCTGTTTTTAGCGCCTCTC